>JBEIDF010000020.1:0-33114 GCA_040383605.1 Lewinellaceae bacterium | reverse complement strand
GTGATGCTGGCACTGCTGGCGGTGGTTTTTTTAATAAAAATGTTTGCCGGGGAAAGCCATGGCGGCGCCGGCCTGACTATGACGGACTTTCTGCGGATCAGTCCGGTGGCGCTGATTCAGAATGCCGCCTGCCTGTTTTTTGGGTATGGCTTCCTGTACTACATGGGCCTGCCCCACGCTTCCCGGCTGACGGCTGCCATGGAAAGTGGCGTGCAAAACACCACGTTGGCTTTTTTGATTGCCTCGAATTTGCTGCAAAACCAGGAAATGGTGAAACCCGCACTGGTTTACTCCCTATATTCCTTCTGGACGGCCTGTATTTTTGCTTATATGGCCAACCGGATGGAGGCGCGAAAAGCCGGGGAAGCCGATGATGCGACTCTATAAATCTGCCGTTGCACGAGATTTTCCGCAGCCTGTTCCTTTGCCTGTCCGTACAAAAACCAATCAATGACGTTTTTATGAAACACGTACTTCCCTTATTGTTCCTGGCAGGTTTCCATACGGCGTTAATGGGCCAGATAGTCACCGTGCTCGATCAATCCGGCAAACAGCCGTTGGAACTGGTACGCGTAGGCAGCCCCGGATCGGGCGTGTCTGTACTGACCGACTCCCTTGGTCAGGCGGATATTTCCGCCCTGCGCGGGATAGAAAAGATCAATTTTCAGCTCATTGGGTACCAACATGCGCACTACAGTTTTGCCGCACTTGAGCAAGCCGGGTTTGTCGCGTACCTGAGCGCATCGGATATTGAACTGGATCAGGTGGTTGTTTCCGCCACCCGCTGGCGGCAAAACAAACGGGAAATCCCCGCCAAAATTACTTCCATCACGCCTGCTGAGGTCGCCCTGCAAAATCCGCAAACGGCGGCGGATCTGCTGGGAACTTCCGGAGAAATTTTTATCCAAAAAAGTCAGCAGGGCGGCGGCAGCCCCATGATCCGCGGTTTTTCCGCCAATCGCCTTTTATACGCTGTGGACGGGGTGCGCATGAACTCCGCCATTTTCCGCAGCGGCAACTTGCAAAACGTGATCTCCCTGGACCCGTTCGCCCTCGAGCGCGCAGAAGTGCTTTTTGGCCCTGGTTCCATCATCTACGGGAGCGACGCCATCGGCGCCGTGATGAGTTTTCAAACCCTGCAAGCGCAAACTTCCGGCGCCGATTCGCTGCGCCTCCGCGGCAGCGCCGTTGCCCGCACAGCCTCCGCGAATCAAGAGCGCACGGGGCACTTCGATGTGCAGGTCGGCTGGAAAAAATGGGCCCTTCTGAGCAGCTTCACCAGCACCGATTACGGCGACTTGCGCATGGGAAGATATGGGCCGGACGATTACCTGCGCCCGTTTTTCGTGCAGCGACAAGACGGTCGGGATGTGGTGATTGCCAACCCCGACCCCTTGGTTCAAACGCCCACCGGCTACGGACAGATCAATCTGATGCAAAAAATCCGCTTCCAGCCTAATAAAGACTGGGATTTTCAGTACGGATTGCACTATTCCACCACCACGGATTACGACCGATACGACCGCCTGCTGCGCCTGCGAAACGGGCTGCCGCGCAGTGCCGAATGGCGGTACGGCCCACAGGTCTGGCGAATGAACAATTTGAATATCACACACTTGTCGGCAACGCGTTGGTATGACCAGATGAGCCTTCGATTGGCGGAGCAATTTTTTGAAGAAAGCCGGATGGATCGCGACCTGAACCGGCCCACGCGTTTTGTGCGCATCGAAAAAATCAATGCTTGGTCGGCCAACCTGGACTTCCTGAAAACTGCCGGCAAGCGCCACAAATTTTTCTACGGTGCGGAAGTCGTGCTGAATCAGGTAGCCTCGTCCGGCGCAGATGAAAACGTGGAGACCGGCGATAGCGCACCGGGGGCATCGCGCTATCCGCAGGCCGATTGGTCGTCCTATGCCGCCTACCTGAGTTATCAATACCGCTTGGCCGATCAATGGCTACTCCAGACCGGTGCGCGGTACAATCAGTTTCTGCTCCAGGCTGATTTCAGCCGCAATCTGCCCTTTTTTCCGCTGCCTTTCGAGCAGACCCGGCTGAACAAAGGCGCTTTGACGGGTAGTTTGGGCGTGATATTCGACCCGGCGGAGAACTGGACGATCAGCGTCAATGGTTCCACCGGCTTCCGCGCACCGAACGTGGATGATATCGGCAAGGTATTCGATTCCGAACCGGGCGCCGTCGTCGTGCCGAACGCTAATCTCCAGGCAGAGCACGCGTACAACCTCGAAGCGGATATCGCCCGGGTTTTTGGAGAGCGATTGAAGGTAGATTTGGCGGTGTACTACACCCTGCTTGATCAGGCGCTGGTGCGGCGGGACTTCCAACTGAATGGTCAGGACAGTATTTTGTATAACGGCGAACTCAGCCGGGTGCAGGCAATTCAGAATGCCGCTTCTGCGACCGTGTACGGCTTACAGGCCGGTTTGGAAATCAAATTACCCGCTGGATTTCGTTTTTCATCCCAGTTCAACTACCAAAAAGGCGAGGAGGTCCTGGACAATGGCGAAACCAGTCCGCTGCGCCACGCCGCCCCTTGGTTTGGCGTATCCCGGCTTAGTTACAACACTGCGCGCCTGAACCTGCAGATGTATGCGGTGTACACGGGCGCGATGCCTTTCGACCAATTGCCGCAGGAAAGCAAGGCATCCGCGTTCCTGTTTGCCGCCGACGCCAACGGCAATCCGCATTCGCCCGCTTGGTACACCTTTAATTTTAAGGCCTTGTACCAGATAAACGCGCAGTTTTCTGTGAGCGGCGGCGTCGAAAACATTACCGACCGGCGGTATCGGCCGTTCAGTTCCGGACTTGCAGGCGCCGGCCGCAACGTGCTGCTCGCGCTGCGGGCGCAGTTTTGATAGAACGTAACTGGTTAGCAGGTTGCGTCTGGCGAAAAATGGAACTTTTGGGGCCAGACGCAACCTTCTAACCAGTTACGACAGAAAATAGTCACTCCCTGGCCGGTCGCGCAAGCGCGGGTACGGATTTTCTCAATTCGTCAACAAGGATACTTTTTTCGTCATTTTTGATTGTGGGAGAAAATCCAAGCCTGCGCTTGCGCTATTTTTTTATCTTTGCAGGCCCGTAAAAAACGTGCAAAAACCCGAATAGCGAATGGTCCAAGCTCCGCGGCTACATATCATACCTTTTCACCTGCGTTTTTTGGCTTCGGTATTCCTGACGTTCATGGGAATATTCACGCTTTTTCGGCTGGTAATCCGTAAAGGCCTGTTTGGCGATACGAAGGGATTGACGCCGGGTTTGGACAACTTGGGCAGCGCGCCAGAGGGCCGGCCGTTCTTTGCCACCCTACTGTATATCACCACCCATCCGCCTTATACAATCCCAAACCGCAAGAGAAATATGCGCTTGCTAATCAGACCGACGTTTTTCCAACCATCATGGGCCTGCTCCAAATTGACCATATCCAAAACACCCCAGGCTATGACCTGCTTCGGGAAAAAAGGCCGTTTGCAATTTTTTCGCAAGATCAAAAACTTTGTGTGCTCGATCGTGATTTCTTATATATAGCCAGAAAATCCGGCAAAGAAACATTGTTCAAATATCAAAACGGCGCCCCTGCCGATCTGCTCAGCCAGTACCCACACCGGACAGACTCCATGAGGCGGTACGCCTGTGCGCAACTCCAAATAATACAATGGATGCTTGAGCATAAACAAACGAAATGAGTGGAGAGTTTGGATTGGGGATTGGGGATTGCGGATTGCGGATTGCGGATTGCGGATTGGGCGATGGCAGGTTGTTTTTGGAAGTTTGGCAATCCCCAATCCGAATTCCCCAATCCGCAATCCGAAGTCCCCAATCCGAAGTTATAAACTGCTAACATTTTTATATGAAATACATTCACTACCTGCTGTTTTTATCCATTCTCAGCGGTTGTCTTGTTACGGACAACACCTATTCCCGGCTTGCGCCCGGCGTTTGGCGCGGCGTGTTGGAGCTTGAAAAAACGCGCTTTACCGTTCGGGATAAAGACACCATTTTCGTCTTGAACGAGCAGTTCAAAGACGGCGAATTGCCTTTCAATTTTGAGGTAACCTACACTGGAGAAGATGCGTTTTTCGTGACCATTTTCAACGGTGCGGAAGAAATTCGGTGCGACAGTATCCGATTTGGCCGCGACCGAACGACGGCCCGCGATACGGTCAACATCTATTTTCCGGAGTATCAGACCTACCTTCATGCCGATGTGCGCGGCGGCGTCATGCAGGGCGAGTGGGTGGTTACTACCCGCGAAAATTATCGAATCCCATTTTATGCTAAAGCCGGATTGGATTACCGCTTCACTAATTTTAAGAAAAAACCGGAAGCGGATCTGAACGGTCGTTGGGCGACCTTGTTCGGCGTAGAGGGCGTGAAACCGGATCGGGCGGTGGCGGAATTTTCACAGCAGGGAAACCGCCTGACCGGCACTTTTCGAACCGAGACTGGCGACTATCGCTTTCTGGAGGGCACGATTCAGGGACGAAAATTCTGGCTCTCGGGCTTTGACGGCGCCCACGCGTTTTTATTCAGCGGCAGCGTTTCGGGCGACACCCTACGCGGAGAATTTCGATCCGGAACCCACTACCGGACGCTTTGGGCGGCCTGGAAAGATCCTACATTCGAGCTCGGCGACCCGGACGCCCTGACGGTCGTCCGCCCAAACGGCGACGCCATTCGCTGGGAGTATGCTACAATCGAAGGGAAAGCGCTGCGCTACCCCGCACCCGATTTTGAGGGGAAGGTGAACATTTTTGCGATCACCGGCACTTGGTGCCCAAATTGCATGGACGAGCAGCGGTTTTTGCGCACGTATCTGCAAGAACACCCCGAGCAGGCCGAAAAAATCGCCGTTGTTTCTTTTGCTTTTGAAAAAGGTACCGATCTTGAAAAAATAAACGCGCACCTGCGAAATTACAAGAAACGCCTGGATTTGCCGTTTGACATAGTATATGCCGGCAAAGCGGAAAAAGAGGCCGCCCAAGCCGCATTTCCGGCGCTGAATCACGTGATGGCTTTTCCCACGATGATCATTTTGGATAAGCAGGGTCGGGTGCGAAAAATTCATACGGGCTTCGACGGGCCGGCAACTTCCCGGTACGCGCGCTTTTCAAAAGATTTTGAGCAGCTGATCACACAACTGACGCAAGAATAATGCGTTTGTAATAGGTTTTTTAATCTGATCAAAAACCGATTCAAGTTTATGCATAAAATTATCTTCGCTTGCAGCCAAACCGACCGAACCCTGGCCGAGCAACTTCAGCGCGACCTGGGGACGGTAGAGATTCAACTGGATATCCGCACCGATCAGGCCGGCGCGCTCGCGCCCGCGCTTCAGGCTGCCGACTGCCCGGTACTCCTCCTCGTCTCCGGTGCGTTTCTGACCAGCGCCGGCTGTCTGCTCGACCTGCTGCCTGTCTTGCAGGAACAAATCCGTCGGAACCGCCTGATTACAGTGCTGGGAAACACCGAGCCTACCGAATCCGGAGAAATTAAGCCCCTCCGCATAGACCGGATGTCGGATTTATTGCACTACCTGAACTACTGGCAGAATACGTATCTGAACCTGATATCCCAACAACAGCAATTGCCTGCTGCGCGCCGGAGCGAACTGGAACCGCGGCTCCAGGAAGCACAGTTGCTCACCGGACAGATCGGCAATATCCTGACCGCCTTGCGGGACGCTTTTTATTTCTCGTGGCAGCAGATCACCGCAGCCGATTATCAGCTGTTGTTCCAGCAAATCGAACAGCCGGAACTGTCCGCACAATACCGGACCCACAAACAGGCTGCCCCAATCGAACTGCAGCCTGTGCAAGAAACACCACCTGCCGTGCAGGAAACTGCGCGCGTTCCGCTGCCGCCGGCCGGCCCGGTGCGGTTTACCCCCGTAGAACCGGAGGCCGCAAGCCTTACCGCATCCGACACGGACGCCGTGAAACAGGATTTATCGGCCGAAACCTTGGAAACTGAACCCGATTTCAGCACACCGCCCCCCACTGAAGCAGAAATCCAGCGCACGATAGACGATGCCTGGCTCTGGATTCGAAACGGGTACCTGGAGCGCGGACTGGAGGTCTTCCAACTGGCCCTCGAACAGTATCCGCAGTTTGAACAGCTGCGCAGCGAGTACCTCCTGGCCTTAGCCAAGTTCGCGCGCGCGCCGGAGGAAGCCGAACGCCAGTTGGAGATTTTGCATGACAACGGCTTGGAAGAAGCCAAATCGTATGACTTAATGGGCGAAATTGCCCAAACAAAAGGGGACTATCTATTCGCTAAATACGCCTGGGATCGCGCCCTGCAGATCAATCCGACTTACCCCGGTTTACACCGAAAGCTCGGCCTGATGGCCAGCGAACACCTGCCGGATTACCGCGAAACCGCTACGCACTATCTGAAAGCCGCACTCGCGCAAGAACCGCAGGATGTGGAAGTCAATTTTCGACTCGGTCAACTGCTGGCGCAATTGCAGGAACCTGAGGAGGCAAAAATTTATTTAGAAAAAACCCTCGAATTCGATCCGCTTCACGGCCTGGCCAAAGGTTTGCTCGAAAAATTTACCGCCCCGCTGCAGCAGGCAGAAACAGTACCAGCGCCGCCGCCCCGAGATTTGCAGGAGCCGCAGTCTGTCTTGGAAACAATCCTTGATCAACCGTCGGCGCCTCTTGAAGATATAATCGCGCCCACTCCTCAAAAAATAGCGCCCAAACATGCCGAAATCAAAACCGTACTTATTACCGGCGCGAGCTCCGGGATCGGCATGGCAACGGCGGAAATTTTCGCCCAACACGGCCACCGCGTCATCCTGACAGGGCGACGACTGGAGCGGCTGGAAATGCTGAAAAACCGCTTTGACGATTTGTACGAAAATGATGTACTTGTACTCGCCTTCGACATACGCGACCCGCAGGCCGTGGAGGCGGCGATCCGGCATCTTCCGGACGACTGGAAGCAGGTGGATATCCTGATCAATAACGCCGGGTTGGCCAAAGGATTGGCGCCCATCCATGAAGGCAGCCTCGAACACTGGGAGACAATGATTGACACCAATATTAAAGGGCTGTTGTATATCACGCGCCTGATCGCACCAGGTATGGTGGAACGCCGAAACGGCCATATTATTAATATCGGCTCCAGCGCCGGCAAAGAAACTTACCCCAACGGAAACGTCTATTGCGCCACCAAATTCGCCGTGGATGCGCTCACTAAGGCCATCCGGATGGATTTGTACACCCACAATGTGCGCGTGAGCCAGGTCAGTCCAGGGCATGTCGAGGAAACTGAATTTGCGCTCACCCGTTTCGACGGAGATGCCGAGCGCGCCCGTATTTACGACCAGTTCCAGCCGCTGAAAGCCTCCGACGTCGCAGAAACAATCTATTTTATTGCCTCTCGCCCACCACACGTGAATATTCAGGATGTTTGGATGTACGGCAGCCAGCAGGCGAGTTCAACAATGATTGATCGGTCGGGAAGAAAATAATACGATTGCGGATTGTGGATTGGGGATTGCGGATTTAACCCGCCATCGCGTAAATCCCCAATCCGCAATCCCTAATCTGAATTTCCCAATCCCCAATTATTTACAGGTGTAATTTCGATTTGCGTTCAAGCAAGATTTCCTGGCTTTCCACGCGATCCGGGTCTGGGACGCAACAATCTACGGGGCAGACGGCTGCGCACTGCGGTTCTTCGTGGAATCCGACGCATTCTGTGCATTTATCCGGGACGATGTAGTAGTAATCATCCGAGACAGGGCCATTTTTGGACTCAGCGTCCACTTCACGGCCATCTTCCAACGTATACGTTCCTTTGACGGTACTGCCGTCTGATATCGCCCATTCGACGCCGCCTTCGTAGATCGCGTTATTGGGGCACTCGGGTTCGCAGGCGCCGCAATTAATGCATTCATCGGTGATCATGATAGCCATGTCTGTAAAACTTTTTTTGAGCGTATTGCGCGGTTCGGTTGAAGTCGTCTTTTTGTAATTCGGGTCATAAACGCCAATAGGCATTTTTTGTTGACGAATTCTTACTGATTTGCGGATACGATCCGAACGAATGCCTGCAGATTGCTGTCAGCGAGTTTTTGTTTCAGCGCATCCGCGTCGGGGCGGTTCTCAAATTTTCCAACCACCACGGAGAAGTAGGGGGAATTAGGGAACTGGATAATTTCCGCATCCGGGAATCCGGCAGTTTTGATTGTGCCCAAGTGCGCCTGCGCGCGCGCTTCTTTCGCGAATGATCCTGCCACCACGTAAAATCCGGAGCCGCTGGGTGCTGCAACCGTTACTTCTGCTGCGGCGTCGGGCGCCACGTTGACTTTCGGCGCTTCAGCAGACTGCGCATCGGCGGGCTTATCGGCCGATTTGGGTTTGAGTTCGGGTTCCGTTTTGGATTCTGCCGGGGGTTGCGCGGGGAGATCGCCGAGCGAAACGACTTGTGTGCCGGTGGGTTTACCGTCCATGTATACGAGGGAGGCGCCTGGGGCGCCGCTCGTAATTCGGATTTCCGTACGGCGGTTGCGCGCATGTTCTCTTTCCGGGCAACCTACACCGTCGGCGCACTGATTCCGAGGTTGGCTTTCGCCATAGCCCATGGCTTTCAGGCGGCTGCTATCCACCCCTTTCGACACCAGGTACTCCACGACGCCGTTGGCGCGCCGTTGGCTCAGGTCTTGGTTGTACGCGTCCGTTCCGCGGGAATCCGTATGACTTGCCAATTCGATATGGATCGCGGGGTATTGTTTCATCAGTGAGGCGATCATGACCATATCTTTGCGCGCGTCCGGACGGAGCGTTGCATCATTGAAATTATAGTAGATATTGGGCAATTCGATGACAGATCCGGCGAGCATAGGCGCCAGGGAGATCGTTTGCATCATAATTTGATTGGGCAGGCTCCAAGCCTCCGTATCAATTTCCGTACTTCCGATCAGGCGGTTGCCCTGGTACATATCAATATCATACTTGGTATTTCGCTCCAGATAGTAATTCACTTCGCCGCGGGCGTCCACGATGACCGAGTCTTTTGCGCCGGTATTTTTGTTTGTCAACACCAATTTAGCGCCTGTGAGCGGGGCGTTGGTCACATAATTATACACCGTAGCGTTCCACTGCACTTTTTCGAAGACCGTTTCAATCACTACCTTGAGTTCATTACCTGGTTTGATCGCCTGGTACTGGAGCTGCTTGGTCTGGAAGCCGTCCCGGGAAACGCTGATGGCGTAATTACCGGGTTTGATGATGGTGCGGTATTCGCCCAGTTTGTCCGTCAGGCCCTCGATACCGGGTTCCGGCGAAGCTGATTTCATGACGTCTTTGCCATCTTCATTTTGCACGGTGATCAGATTGCCCATTTCATCTTTTCCGATAACATTTGCGCCGGCCATATTGAGGATTTTCACGGCAGTATTGCTCACGGGTTTTCCGGTTAATTTTTCCGTCACGACGACGAGCAGGTCGAGGTCGCGGGCGGGCACCCGGTTTTCCTGGGAGAGATAATCGTCCAGATTGCCATTTTCGGTATGGAAGCTGTAAATATCGTCTCCGCCTGCGCCCTCGCGGCCATCGGAGTTGAAGTAGCCGTTAATTTTGTCGAGATCAACGATCAGTCCGAAGTCGTCGCTGGACGTATTAAAGGGGCTTCCCATATTTACCGGCTTCGTCCAGGAGGCGCCATCCGGGATCGCGTACACGAGATCCAATCCGCCCGCGCCGCCATAGCCGTTGGAGGAAAAATACAGCGTATTATCGGCGTGGATAAAGGGGAACACTTCGTTTGCTTTCGTATTGACTGCGTCGCCGAGGTTCACGGGTTCGCTCCAGGATTGCCCGACGCGATAGGAGACATAGAGGTCGTAGCCGCCCAATCCGCCAGGGCGGTCGGAAGCAAAATACAATTTATCCCCGTCAATGCTGATGGCGGGATGTCCGTCATTGAATTCACCCTGGTTAAAGGGCAGCGCTTGGGGCGCTGACCAGGTTTCGCCCGTTTTAGTCGAGCTATACAGCCGCATTTTTTGAATCCCGTCTTTGGCAAACTTCGGCCGGCCTTTTTCCAGAACGTTGCTGGAGAAGTACACTGTTTCCGCTGTGCGGTCGAAACAAACCGGGCCTTGGTGATACGCAGTGCTGATTTCCTTTGAAAAAGGTTGCGGCGGCATCAAACTGCCCTCCGCATCCCGGCGCGAGCGCAGGATGGACATGGCAGGTTTTTTGAGTTTGGCATCGGTGACCTTTTTTAAACCCGCCGGATTGGTGGAAATAAAAATGATCCCGTCCTCGTAAAACGTTGGACTGAATTCCAGACCGTTTGTGTTGATCTGCGCTTCATTTTTCAAATCAATCTTAACAGAGTCTTTCGTTTGCTGTGCGACAGCCTGAAAGCCCAACAACAAAATTAGACCTAATAGTAGCGTTCGAGAGATTATATTCATGGTTCCTTGTTTTAAGTGTACCAACATGTCTAGTGACTTTTTTACCAAAAACGATGCAATAATAAAGTTATTATCGAAAAATTAATTGTGTAATTAATTGACAAATTTAGAAACAGGTCAAAACTGTTCCATTCCAGTTGACTTTGCTTGATTTCTACAAGAAATAGCGCGGATTAGCCAGGGGTTTTCCGCCTTTCGCCGGTGTTTTTTTCAAATCGGCGAGGATCAGTACTTCCACCGAGCCGGTTGAGTAATCGCGCAAATTGGACAGGGTGAAATCGTACGCAACACCCAGGCCGACCAGCGGCATAGCTTGCCAGAACATCAGCAGATCCAGGGATTCGCCGGCGCCATCGCCGCCCAGGCGGTACGACACGCCCGCCGTGACCTTGGCCTTAATATCCACATTCAGGTTGATATCTACGTCAAAGGGCGTATTTTTCACATATTTTGTCAAAACGGAGGGCATCAGGCTGATATCCTCACTCACCGGCAGGATGGCGCCTGCCATACCGTAGTAGTGGCGCACTTCTTTGGCGATATTATCACCGCCGTTTTCGTTTATGCCGATTTTGTTTGCATAGATACGCGGCACAGAAAATCCGACATAAAAACGATCGGCAAAGAGTCCATACAGCCCTGCGCCGACGTTACCGATGATCTGGCTGGTACGCTGCACATCGAGCGAGGCATCCCCCATTGCCGGGTCAACGGCCAACGCTTTGTCGAAGTCAATACTCAGCGAGCGCACGGAGCCCATAATACCGGCGTGCAGCGATATCTGGTCGCTGGTCACCAAGTCGTATGAATACGCAAGATTAGCCTGAAAATCGCGCATCAGACCAATGCGGTTGTTGGAGAGCGTCACGCCAACGCCGACGCGCTGGCTGAGCAGATTTGAATTAAAGCTTACCAGCGCCGATTCCGGCGCGCCATCAAATCCCAGCCACTGGTTGCGGTAAATAGCCGTCACAAAGGGGATTCCCCGGGCGCCGGCATAGCCTGGATTGATGAGCAGTTTATTATACATGAACTGCGTGTACTGGTGATCCTGTTGCGCGCGCAGATTGAGCGCGCAGGAGGCCATCAAAAAGAGGAGCAGTAAAATATTTTTCATGGTGAACCTGGTTGAGGAAGCGAAAGTTAACGGAAAATCTGAACAAAACCTTTGACAGGCGGATTGTTCGGACCGGATTTAAAAATATAATAGTACACACCGTCCGGCAGGTCTCTTCCCTGCTCATTGTTCAGCGTGCCATTCCAGGCTGTCGGCGGGGTGTTGCTATATGGCTCGGCGGAATAAACGAGGTCGCCCCATTGGTTATAGACAAACAGCGCGCTGTTGTCGTACAACCCGGAATCGAGGCAAGGAATCTTGAACACATCGTTTTGATCGTCGCCGTTCGGTGTGAATACATTTGGAAAAAACGTGCACTCCGAGTCCTTCACCGTGATGGTGACAGTTGCCATGGCGCATAGATCAGGGCAGGTTTTTGAGCAAACTTCGTAGGCAAAGCTCACCCGCCCCGACAGTCCGGCCGGCGCGTCATAGGATAAAAATCCATCTCCCAGATTTTCCAAGCCCTCCAGATTCGTCAGTATTTCCAGCGTAAAATCGCTCAACGGATTCAAGGTATCGTTCAGCAGCACATCAATGCTGTCGAGCAGTTCGCCGGCCAGCACTTCCAGCCCGAGATCGTTCACTGCAATCGGCGGATGGATCAGCGTCACGTCCAAAGTTTCCAGTGCTGTTACGCAGCCCTTTACCGCCGCCTGCACCGTGTAGGTACCGGCAGTATTATCACTCAAACCGGCAATCGTAATTTGAGGCGAGTTCGGATACTGTATCTGCGGCCCCGTCCAGGTGTAATTTGCGCCCGGAATAGAATCCACCGTGATCATTACAAAATCGCCTGGACAGCCCGGATTGGGCGATATCAGGGCGTTCAGCGGAGGAAGCGGGAGCACCTCGATGGGCACGGCACAAGTCGCGGAGTTGCCGTTGGCGTCCGTTGCGACATACGTTATGGTGTAGGCGCCGATCGGGAATGCGCTGTCGGAGGTGGGGCCGCCGGACTGGCTTATCGCGGGCGTGGTACAATTATCGGTAGCGGTTGGGGTATTGAATGCGAGGCGCGCGCCCGAGCAATCGCCGAGCGTATCGGCGCTCAAGAGGAAGCCTCCCGGATCGGAAATGATCGTGCCGCCAATGTTGACGGTGACAGCGCCCGGGCAGGCGATGACCGGCGGCTCCGTTTCCGTCACGGTAACGGTGAAGGTCGCGGTGGCCGAAAGACCGGATTGGTCGAAGACGGTGTATTGCACGGTGGTTACGCCCAGTTGGAAAATATCGCCCGGCGCGTGTGTTGCGATGAGGGTATCCAATGCGCAGAAACCCTGGGGCGTGGGTGGCGTCCACAAGCCTACCGCAAAACAGCCGGTATATTGGAGCGCGGCGGGGACGTTGGCAAAACCCGGAACCGTCGCGGCGTTCACCGTCACTTTGAACGAGCAGGTATCCCTGTTACCGTTCATATCTTCTGCGAGAATCACGACCGTGGTCGTGCCATTCTGGAAGGTATCTATACCTGATTGATGAGAAGATATAATCATAGGCATCGCATCGCAGTTGTCAGACGCCGTCGGCAGGGTGAAATCAAACACCGTACCGCAAGGGCCGGCGCTGACCAGCAACGTATCGCCGGGGCAGCCTGCAAAGACCGGCGGCGTTTGATCCAGAATTTGCACGGTAAACACGCACGTCGCGCTATTTCCATTTATATCCAGCGCAGTATAGGTGATCGTTGTCAGTCCGGCTGTAAACACCGCACCCGGCTGTACATCGGAAAACAAAGTATCTACGCCGCTGCAAAGATCCGTTGCTGTTGGCGGCGTCCAACTCAGCGTGGTGTCACAGTCAGCAGCATTCAGGCCGATGATCAGATTGGGCGGGCAGGCGGCGAAAGTCGGCGGCGCCGTTTCCAGTACCGTGATCGAAAAGGAGCAGGTACCCACATTGCCGAAGTCATCCGCTGCGAAGTACTGCACGGTCGTGGTTCCCACCGGAAACGAATCGCCCGGATCATCTGAGGAGGTGGGGGTGATTGTTCCGACAGAACAATCGTCCGATACCCCCGGTATATTCCAGGTAGCAACTCCGGTACAATTCCCCGAACCAGCCGATACCGTGAGGTTATCCGGACAGTCCAGTACCGGGGGATTCTGATCCCGCACGACAATTTCAAAGCTGCAGCTCCTGCTGTTACCGTCAGTATCCATCGTAACAAACTGAACTGCCGTTGTACCAATCGGCAGGGTATTGCCCGGGATAAAAGTCCCCGTCAGGGAGGGCGCTGCATCACAATTATCCGAAACAACCGGCAGCGAGAAAGCGGCGGTATGTACGCAGCTGCCGCTATCCGGCGCCACGGTGAGGTTAGCCGGACAAACAATCGTGGGCGCCGTTGTATCGGATACGCTCACTGTAAAACTGCACAGGGCGGTATTGCCGAGCAGATCCGTGGCGGTATAGCGCACGACCGTATCGCCGGCATCGAACGTATCGCCGGGGTTAAAGTTAGACACGACGTTGACCGTAGCCGGCCCGCAACCGCCGAAAGCGACCGGTGGCGTCCAGCCGACTGTTGCGCTACAATCGCTACTGGCGGCAAACGTGGTAATCGAGGCGGGGCAATCATTAAAACCCGGCGGCATATTGCCCATGACGGTCACGTTGAAGGAGCAAAAAGCCGTATTGCCGGCATTATCCCGCGCGGTAAAGGTGACCACCGTCACGCCGTCTTCGAAGATATTATCTGGTTGATCCGAAAGCAGGCTTTCCAGCCCGCTACAGGCGTCGTCGGCAATCGGAGCAGGGAGATTCAGTACCGCGGCGCAATCGTTCGTATTGGCATTTGCCAGCGTATCGGGCGGGCAAAAAGAGAATACGGGGCCGGAAGTATCCACCGGAATGGCAAAATTACCATCCTGCGTCATCAAGGGCACGGAGTTGAAGGTGCCGTCCACGGCGTCAAACGGTCCGATAAACTGAACCGTCGAACCTGCGTTTGGGTTAGCCAGGATAAAATTGATCGTGAAAAGCGTATCGCCATTCGGAATAGTCGGCCAGCCCGTCACCGGATTTCCGCCCAAGAACCGGAGGATGCCATTGGACGTCGTAGAAAAACCGAGATAATTGGAGGCATTGAGGCCCAGACCGGGAAATTCATTGCTGACCGATTGGAACTGCAGCACCGTTTCATCCCACTCGACGGAAAATTGAAGTCCGAATACATCAGAGAAATTTTCCACCGTGACTGGGAAGGCTATCTGCTGGCCTACGCCCTGGCAAAATACTGCCACGGAATCCAGTTTGAGGGTGAGTACCAGGCCAGCGTCCACCGTCACGGTAAAAGAACAAGTAGCCGAGTTGCCGGCGGCATCTGCCACACGGTAGGTTACAGTCGTTGTACCGGCCGAATACGTACCGTCGGCCGGGCCGGAACCGGCGCCGGGCGTAGCGCCGGTTCGGGTATAGATGAGGTTGAGGTTGCCGGCGCAGTTATCTGCTATGACCGGTGCAAGTCCGTTCACATCCGCCGTAAAGGAACCGGCGACTG
Organism: Lewinellaceae bacterium; assembly: GCA_040383605.1. Taxonomy (GTDB): domain Bacteria; phylum Bacteroidota; class Bacteroidia; order Chitinophagales; family Saprospiraceae; genus M3007. Next base: position 18,039 of record JBEIDF010000020.1, on the reverse strand, counting down.
CCATCACCGAGACGTTCTGGGGGCAGGTTATTGTTGGCGGCTGATTGTCTGAAATGGTAACGCCGCCGTTGAAAAAGACGATGGGTATTTCCAGGGCTGGTTGCATAAAGGCTTCCGGCGGCGTGGGGAAACTGTCAAATTCGATCGGGCTGCCAGCGCCGACATTCCCTACTAAAGAAAAGTACAGCGCAAACAGCGTATCGCCGCCGGGCAGGGTATTCCCCGCCAGCCCGCTGGTTGTCCAGGCAAATGAAACAAAACCGGAATCCACGAAACCGGTACCGAAGTTGGAGGCGCTCAGTAGAAGATCAGGATTAAAAAGACCGGCGGAATCGAAGCGCAGGATACTGGAATCCCAGGCGATAGAAAATTGCAAGGCGCCGATAGAATCAAAATTAAACGCGGTAATCGGGATGGCAATTTTGGCGCCGCAGGAAGCGGAGCCGGTACCGGCGCGAATCGTCAGGTCGCTTGTCCCGGTACTTTCGATTGTTACCGTGAAGGCGCAGGTGTCGGAATTTCCACCCACATCCGTGGCGGTATAAGTCACCGTACTCGTTCCAAAATTAAATATTGTGCCGCTGGCATCCGGGTCGCTGGGGGCATTTAGGTTGGTGGCGCCGGTGATTGTGTGTCCGATATTGGCCAAATCGCAGTTGTCCATTTGGCTAACCAACCCAATATTGGGTACCGGGACGGGCGTCGGAGCCTGAAGGGTCAGGTTGACCGGACAGGTAATTGTCGGCGGAGCAAAATCCAAGGGCTGCACAACGCCATTCATAAGGACGTAGGGCTTCTCGTTCCCGATAGGGTCTGTAATCTCAATACTAACCGGCGACGAGACAAACGCTACGGGTGTAGCGGGGCCGGTGATCCGGGTAAACGCCACGCGGAAGATAGCAGTATCGTTTGGAACTGAAGCACCGCCGAAACGCGTCCAGTTAAACGTCAGCTTGCCTTGATTTATAAAGGTCGTGGTATCAAAACCCACGGAGGCGCCGCCCGCTAAAAAAAGCGGATGCACCGACCCGGTGTAGATATAATCCAAAAAGGCCGGATCCCAGGAAAGCGTAAACTGCATGGCGCCGACGCTGGTAAAATTCCGCACCCGCAGCGGCACGAAAAAGGTGTCCGTGGAGGCGCAGTCCAGCGTGATGGTATCTGTTTTGAGGATTACCTGCCCCGTCGTCAATCCGGGCGCGAGGAGAGCCGCCGCGACGAGGAACAAGACAAAAAGAATATTTTTCATGGCTTGTGGATAATTCGATGAAAAAATCAGACCACATTAAAAATAAATCACAGGTGCGGCGCGCGGGCGCGCCGCACCGGTGGGTTGATTAAAAAGATCAATCAATCAGAATCATTTTCTTCCGATCGCTTTGTTTCGCGGTTTCGAGCTCGTACCAATACACACCCGGAGCGCCCAACTCATCTCTGCGGAGCGTAATTTCGTTGTAGCCGTCCGCAAAACTACCCGTAATCAGTTTAACCAACTGACCGGACGTTGAAAAGACGCGGAGGGTTGCGCGGCCGCTTTCCGGCAGGCGGAACGAGATGGTCGTGTTGCTGCGGAACGGATTGGGCATGTTTTGATACAGCGCAAAGGTAGTAACTTCCTGACCGTTTTCCGGCTGTTTGTACCTTAAATCCACCTTCATCGTAGCGCCTTCGAGGGTGTAACACTCCGCGCGGGTGATTTGCGAACCGGCCTGCAGCGTATTAGAAAGTGCATCACTGCCGCGCAGCGCGCGGAATTGCAGGGTAAAGAGTACTTCATCGTCCGGAATCGTGACCGGCAGACGGCTTACCCAGGAGGTCGTCAGGTAGCCTTCCTGAAGGTGGGCCATGCCGAAATTATCGTCGCCCAGTTCAGGCAGTGCGCCCGGAACGATGCCGTCGAGTTCCAGAACTGCCGGGTCGAATGCAAGCGTAAACTGATAAGCCTGGCGCGCACGGAAATCAGCAGCGCGGAATGGAACCAGGATAATTTCGCCTTGTTGGAAGGCGCGGTCTTCCAACTGGAAATACAGCGTCTCATTGTCTCCGTAGCGATCGCTTGCGTCATCCGTCACGTTGACCGGCGTATTGCCGTTTACATCGCCCATGCGAACCGCCACGAAGTCGTCGTCCAGGAAATCCATATCCACCGGATTGTGGGCTATCGTTTGCGGGTATGGGTTCGTAAGCGGACCGAACATCTGCGTGGAATTGGATGGGAACACATAACTTTTCGGAATAAACTTCCAGTCGGGCGAATTTAGCAGATTTTGGTCGGTGCCCAGTACGAGCCGCTGGATGATCAGATAGTCTGCAAGCGTGATCGTTTTGCTGTTGTTGACGTCTGCAGCAACCCACTGGTAGGGCGTCGGCATCAAATCGCCGAAGATATGATTCACAATTCGGAGCAGGTCGCCCGAGGTGACGCCCAGATTACCCGGTGTGGATTTCGAGCAGGCCGTAACCGTGTTGACGCCCATAGGAGCCTGGAAGCTGTACGTGCCCGGAACGCCGGTAATGGCGGTATTCGATGCCCCGCCGGAAAGCGTCACGGTGACATTTTGCACCGGTTTTTCCATAGCGTTCGGATTTTCCGGATTCAGCCAGGTTTTGATTTCGCCAGCCAGTTCGAGGTTCATAGCCGGATCGGAAATTTCAAGCAGGCCGTCCACCGTATTGACATTGATCGCAACGGTCGTACCGTTCTGGTCTTGCAAAACTTCCAGCAAGACCGGCGTACTCGTGATCATCATGGCCGTACTCGAACCCACGGGCGCGTTCCCCAAAAGGATGTCCATTTGGAACAAAACGGCGTCGTCCGGAAGCGTAACCGGCGTCTGGCTGGAAGCCCACAACACAGTTTGTACGCCGCCCGCATTGTTGTTCAGCAGGCCGGGCAGGTTGGGATTGATATTCGAGATACCCAGAATGGAACCTACCGCGGGGTCATCCACCGCTACGGAGAAGGAGAACGCCAGGATGTTAATAAACTGCTTCACCGTGATCGGAACAGAGACAATCTGGCCTTGCGCTCCGGCGGCACTGCCGACGGTAAACGTCAGTGCCGGGCCGTCTGGCACCGTGGCGACACTGGTGGAAGCGCAACCGGAGCTGTTGTCCGTGACGGTCACGATATAGATGCCGGCGACCAGTCCGGTGATTGTTTGCGTAATGTCGCCATTGCTCCATTCATACGAGAAGTTACCCGATCCGCCGGTAACGATTGCCGAGGCAGAACCGTCTGCCACCCCAAAGGCACTGGCGCCAGTGGATGTTGTCGTCACGCTGATACCCGAGTTTGATCCCAGCGTTACCTGCACGGTCGCGGTGCAGATATTCGAGTTACCCGCTTGGTCTTCAACGATCAGCGATACCAAATTGGCGCCCAATTGGGAGCAATCGAATTGCTGTACTGATAAATACATGGTGTCAATCGAGCAGTTATCAGAACTGCCCAGGTCAATATCATCCGGTTCGATGGTGGCCAAACCATTCGTACCGAGCGATACGATGACCGAGCCATTACAGATGGCAGTAGGCACGCTGTTGTCGAGCACGCGGAGCAGGAAAGAATCCACATTGCTATTTCCACAGGGGTCAATAGCAGAAAAATGGATCATATACTCGCCCACAGCGTAATCTCCGGCTACCAGCATGGAACTATCGCCGAGGGGCGCGTCATTGGTTACGAGTAATTCATTGTCTTCCGCGCAATCGAAGAGATATTGGCCAATATGAACCGACACCGGCACCTTGCAATTGCCGTTCGGCGGGAAATTAGCGGAAGCGACCGTAATCGTATCCGGCAAACCGAGGAATACCGGATCAATGGTATCGCGCACCGTGATGGTGCGGGAATACACGGCGCTGTTGCCACAGTCGTCCACAGCCGTCCAAGTGCGGCGAATCGTGTAGCTGTATTTTCCACAAACTGAATCCTGCGCGATTTGGATGGTATCCTGGACGAAGCTCATCGCCACATTCTGCGTGCAGTTGTCTGTGGCCGTCAGGATAATCGGCGCGCCGATCATATCCGTGCAATTGATCGTGATATCCGGCGGTTGCTGCGTGAAGATGGGGCGGATCGTATCCTGCACCTGAATTTGCTGGAGGCAGGTCGTCAGGTTATTTACCGGATCGAACACGCGCCAAGTGCGGTTAATCACCTCACAAATCGCACCGGAACCGGCGGTGAAGGCATCCACGAACAGGATCCCACTCACCGCGCAGTTGTCCGTAGCCGTTGGAGTCCCAAGTACCGCGGGCGACAGGTCGTCCGAGCATTGTACCGTACGATTCGGCGGGCAACTGGTGATAACAGGTTTTGTGTTATCCTGAATAACCACATAGGTTTCGCAGACAGACACATTCCCTTCCTGGTCTGTCACCGAGAGCCGAACGGGGCGCTGGGTTACGCCATCGGCGTCTGCACAGGTGTAGGTGAGGTTCGCAGCGGGTGTTTGCAGCGGTGTAACATCCAGGCGTTGGATTCGAAGGGTCAGGTTGCCCGCACAGTTATCGTAGCTGTTGTTATTGAACTGAGCCGTCGTCAGCACCACAGCGCCGGAAGGCTGCAGGGCGGCGCTGACACCGTTTATACATACGGCAGTAGGCGGCGTGCCGTCGCGGACGATCACGATTACGGTGTACTGGGAGGAATTTCCGGAAACATCCGTTGCCGTGAAGACGACAGGAAGCGTACCAACAGGATATACCCCGGTGGCGTTTGCACCGCCCGATGGGAAAGCAGTGTTGATGACCGTCAGGTTGGCGCCGGTGGCGCAATCCGATATAAAGGACGCCATATTGAGCGCGACCGTATCCGCGCAACTCAGGTCGGCAAAATTGGTGGATACGATAACTGTGTCCGGCGCATTCGGACTAAATACAGGCGCTTTGGTATCACGAACCGAAATTACTTGCGTGTGCGTAGCCTTATTGCCCGAATCGTCTGTCACTACCCAAGTGCGGGTAATGTCGTAGTTGTAGAATCCAAATCCAGATGAATCCCGATTGGAAGCCTGCGTGAATACCACTGTCGGCGTAGCATCACACGTATCTTGAATCACCGGCGTAGTTACCGGCGGGATCAGCCCGCAGGATTCCACCGTAAGGCTGGCCGGCGCTGCCAGGAAAACCGGCGCGTTCACGTCCTTGACGGTTATCGTCGTGGAACAGGTGGCGGTATTCCCTTTAAGATCCGTCGCCTTTAATGTCACTACATTGACGCCCAGATCACTGCAATCGAACAAGGCCTGGCTGACGTCATAACTGAGAACGCCACAATTATTCGGGTCGAAACTACCGTTATTGATCTGGCCCAAGCTCACTCCCACAGCGCCTTGGGGGCTAAGGTTAACGGTAAAAGCGGGTTTACAGATCGCTACCGGCGGGAAGATGTCATTCAGCACCGTAATATTTTGCGGCTGCGTGCTCACATTTCCGTTACCATCGTTATACACCCAGGTGATCACGTAATTACCCGGTAGCAGGTTGTACCGAGGTGGTGTACCGGGAAGGAAAATACCAACTGGCGTGGACGGCGTGCCGTAAATAATCGGCGCGCCCGGATTGCAAGGATCCGTAGCCGTTGGCGCATCAATAATAAACACGCCGCAAGAGTCAATCAGATTGGGCAGTACCGCCAAAGTTGGGATCGGCGCATCGCCGTCTTTCAACGTGACATTGAAACTGCAGGTGCTCGTATTATACTTGTCTTTACCTGTGATAGTGATGGTGAACGTGTTATTTACGAGCGGCTGGTTCGGCGCGAAAATCGTTCCGAGGGTTGTTCCGGGCGCCCACACCTGCGTGAGTGCTACATCCGAGGGGCAGTTGTCGGATACCAGCACCAAGTTCCGGTAATCCGGAATTTGCGCATTCGGACAAGTTGCAGCCAGTACCTGATTTTGCGGGCAACTAAGCGCCGGAACCTGGCTGTCCACGACCTCGACCGTAAACGAACAGACCGTGGTGTTGCCAACGCCATCCTGTGCAAGGTAGTTCACCGTTGTTTTTCCAACGGGGAACTGTGCGGAAACGAACAGGTGGAAAGATTGATTGCTGGTGTAATTATACGGATTGGTCAGATTGATAGCCTGTTGTACCGTGGCATCGCTGACCGTCTCGTTTACCGTGAATGGCAGGCAATCGAATACGCTGGAAAGCACGGCTGCTGGACGAATCCAGGAGAACAGGTTGGAGCAGGCGCCCGGGGTGTTGGTCAGCACATAAGACTGTCCGCACACCGCCACATTGTCGAATACCGGGCCTTTATTATCTTGAACGATGATCGTAACTACTTTGGTACTGATATTACCACAGGGATCGCTGATCCGCCAGGTCACTTTGGTGGTACCTACCGGCCACAAACCAGCGGCGATCGAGTCGCCGGCCGTCTGCGGCACATCGGCGAAGCCGTATCCGGGCATCGGGTAATCTATTGCATAGGTAGCCGAAGCAGCCATGCCGGAGTATGGGGTGCAGTTGTCCGACACATTCGCGCTGTTCAGTTCCAGTACCAGCGGTGCGGAGCACTGGGTGGCCAGGTTAGTCTGGAGCGTGATGGTATCCGGCAGCGTAAAACTCGGCGGCGTGTTGTCTTCCACTACAATGATCTGCGTTGCCAGACGGCTGTTGCCGGAGTCGTCTGTCACAGACCAGCGACGAGAGATCACGCGTTCATTCGTGCAAACGCCCGGGATAATATTATCGGTAAACGTGGCCTCCGGTTGCGCATCGCAGGCGTCTGCGAGATTGGTCGGCGCGCCGGTGGCCGTGGGCAGCGTGGATTGATCGCAGGAAACGGTCACGTTGGCCGGCACGGTAAAAATAGGTGCGGTGACATCCTGCACGGTAACTGCCCGGCTGCAGCTCGCGCTGTTATTACCGCCGTCGGTCACCCGCAGCGTCAGGGTATTTGCACCCAGGGTTGCGCAGGTGAAATTGACCTCAGAAGCGAATGGGGCATTGTTTAGCGCAATCTGATACGAAAGGCTGCTCGGACAGTTATCCGTGCTGCCATTGTTAAGCGCCGTCGCAGCGAGCAGGAAATTGCCCGTGCTGTCCAAGTTGATCAGGCTCAGGTTAGCGCAAACAGCCGTCGGACGAATCGTGTCCAGTACCGTTACCACCGCATTGCAAGCAGCCGTATTACCGGAACCATCCGCGAGCACGAGCTGGTAAACCTGCGTGCCCAAGTTGGTGCATCCGTAGGTCGCGTTTGCGCTCTGATAAGCAAAGAAACAGTTGTCTGTGCTGTTGTTGTCCACCTGAGCCGGCGCCACCGTCGCAAGGCCGGCGCCATCCAGATAGACCGTGATATTTTTGCAATTGGCCACCGGCGCCTGATTGTCCAGGACGGTCACCTTAAAGGCATAGGTGCTGATGTTTCCAGCGTTGTCTTTAGCCAGATAGGTTATCGTATTGACGCCGAAGGGAAAGAAGGCGCCCGGAAAATGCGTTTGCGACAGGATCATGGACGGATTAGAGCAGGCGTCGTTGATCGTTGGGTTTGTCCAGTTATGCGCTGCGAGGCAGCCGGCTAGATTTGCCGTAAGCGTGACATCAGCCGGAGGGTTGACAAATGCAGGACCGGTTTTATCGCTCACATTCACATTGAAGGAACAGGTAGCCGGATTGTTCGCCGCATCGCGCACGCGAATCGTCACGGCGGTGGAGCCGATTGGGAAAGCATAAGCGCCCAAGCCACTAATATTGCTGAAAGCGCCGCCGTTGATGGAATATTCGCGGGAAAAGCCGGTGCAGTTGTACGCGTTATCGTAAAATTCGCCCGGCCCGAGATTGGCCGGAATGGATTCCAGTACCATCCCCAGCCCCGGCAATGCGAGGGTGCAGCTGTTGTCGGCGTTCGCAGAAAACGCGGTCGGACACTGAATGACCGGCGGGAGGTTATCCACCACATCCACCACGGCGCTGCACGTGGACACATTGCCGGCCAGGTCAGTCACCCGGAGCGTTACGGTCTGATTCAGCGGCAGGTGCGTGCAGTTGAACGCGCTCGGCTGGACAGTCATGCCAGCGATACCACAATTGTCTGTGGAGCCGCTGTTGACCATCGCCGCCGTCAGCGTAGCCAAACCGGCTGCATCCAACGGCAGGGTAATGATGCTGGGATTGCAGAGGGCAGTCGGCAGCACGTTTTCGATGACATTAACGGTAATTATTAACGTCGTCGAGTTGCCGGCGTTGTCCGTCCAAGTGAATGGCAATTCCGTTGTGCCGACCGGAAATTGGAGGGTAACGTAACGATTTGCGGGATCCAGAATATCCAAGGGCGGAATTCCATTCAGAAAAGACGGATCGGCCACGCCATTCACAATAGCCGCTTCCTCCACGGGGCCGGAGACGCCGCCGCAGTCGTCCTGCGTGTAATTGCTAAAAATAAAAGGCGGGAGGAAAATAACGATTGCCTGGTTGGGGCGCTCGTACGTAACTGCGGCGGAACAGTCGCCGGGAGTAACGTTCACATTGTAGAAGAGTTCGAAAGTCGGGGTAATAACCGGCTGGACATCGTCCACCACCGTGACTTCAAAGGAATTGGTAAACACATTACCGGCAGCGTCGGTGGCTACATAGGTAACTGTCGTGGCGCCCGGGCCGAGGAAGGTCTGCGTAATCGGATCGCCCGGCGTAACGGGCGTTGCACCGACATTGGTAAAGCCTGTAAGTTCCATGGTCAGGGTAAACGGTCCGGTGCAATTGTCCGTTATCGCAGGGTGGTTCCAGGTGTGTTCGCTGTCGCAGAGATTCAGTGACGTACCCAGGGAGGTACTGATAGACAAATTGGCGGGCAGGCCGGTCAGGCTCGGCGCCTGATTATCTGCCACGGTGATCGTCACCTGGCAGGAGTTTGTAAGCGCAGGTACGGCATTGTCCGACACCGTGTACGTCAGCGTCGTCACGCCTTTGGGAAACTGCGTGCCGCTCGCATTGTTGCTGCCCGATGCCGGCGTAGCGCCGGGCGCCGTCCAGGTCACGGAGGCTACCGTGCAGTTATCCGCTGCGGTGGGGGCCAGTCCGGCAACTGTGGCATAGCACTGCCCCGGATCGGTATTGTAGGAAGCAGCGGGAACCGGGCAGATGATCGCCGGCTGTTCGTTATCGCTGACGCTGACGGTAAAAGAGCAGCTCGCTGTCTGGTTCGACGGATCAGAGGTGGTATACGTTAGTGTGGTAACGCCTACATTGAAGGTGGTACCTGTGGCAGAATTGATGCCGGTAGAAGGGCTTGCGCCCGAGGTAGCGCCTGTTTTTACCCAGGTCAACCTGGAAATGGCGCAATTGTCACTCGTGACCGGGGTAATTCCCGGCACGGTGGCAAAGCACTGATTGGCGTCCGTATTTACTGCAAGATTAGCCGGACAGGTAATCGCAGGGCCATTTTGGTCCACGATGGTGACCCGCACTTCCCGGCGCGGGCTTTCCGAGGCTGCCAGATTCACCCCGTCCCAGACCGATATCCAGTACGTAAATGTCTGGCCGACATTGCTGCAATTCATGGCAATCGAAGTACCCAGGAAATTGCCGCCGGTGGGCGCGTCGTAAAAGCGCGAGTTGGCCGGAATAGAGCAGTCTGAAACGAAAAAAGAGGACATGACGTTCCCGTTCACGTTCACGTTGCCGGGATTCACAAAGTCCACCGCGAGATTAAAAATCGGAACGGGCTGATAAGCAGGCGCGGCCTCAAGCACACACTGCGCTTGAACACGGCCAAAAGCCGACAAGATAAACAAGCCGGCCAACGCCGGCGCCAGCCAGCGTGTGGGAGTAAAGATGTTCATGATTACTAAATTTGTAGTAAAGGGAATAAACGAGGAGGGAACACAGAAGAATTGTGGGATTTTCTTCATGTCAACGATCGGTTTGGAATGAATAAATGTTGTTCTACTTTTAATTCGGTATTAACTTCTTCATGATACGGGAAACCGAAAGCGTAGTTTGAAACCAAAACCAACCGGTAAGGCAGGAGGATTAAAGATTAAAGCGCAAGATTACAAGATTTTTTAGTGTCTTTTTATTCGTTTTGCCATCAGGCAAAAAAAACATTTTGTAAATGTTTGAAAATCAGGAAAAAGACAAAAATTAGTATTAAATTAAAAAATCTTATAACTTAAAAAAGACGCAGTCGAGATTGATTTTTGTTCGAATGCGCACACTAAAACACAACTACCAAAAAGCGTACCAATTTTTTTGAAGGCGGATTTTTTTTCAAAAAAAAAACAAGGTTTTTTACCGCCCTAAACTTTCGCTATTTTCGCCCCCGTTCTTATGCGCAGAAAAAAACGTTTCCGATTAAAAAAAACAGGGCTTCCGCCCGGCAGCCTGGTGTACACCGGCGACCGCGTGCAAAGCGGCGCAGCGATCCGAACAATCCGCTTCAGCGACACCCGCTTCAAGGCAGAAGAACGATATCCCGTAAACACCACGCCAGATGATAAAGAAATCATCTGGATTGACGTCCGGGCACTTACGGATACCACCCTGATCGAACGCATCGGCCAAGACTTTCAAATCCATCCGCTCGTCCTCGAAGACGTACTCAATACGCAGCAACGCGCTAAATTGGAGGAATATGACAACGGGCTGTTCTTCGTCCTGCACAATATCCGCTTCAAGCCAGAACAAAAGGAACTACACTCCGAACAAATCGCGGTGTTTGCCGGCAGCCGATTTGTCATCTCCTTCCAGGAAGACAAAGATGATACGTTCGCAGCCCTGTACACCCGCATGGCAGAAGGCGTTGGCAGGCTTCGGAAAAAAGGTACGGATTATCTAACCTACACGATTATTGATACCATCGTGGACAATTACTACGATGTGGTGGATGATATGGACGGATTGCTGCTTGAAATTGAACACGAACTGCACACCCAGGGCGCTACCGCACACAGCAAAGCCGGTATCTTCGAACTGAAAAACCTGATCGCCCAAATCAGGCACCGACTCCTGCCGCTGCGCGACGCGCTCAATCGCTTCTACCACCTGGAGTCCGACTGGATTGAGGACAGCAACCGGGTGTACCTCCGCGATGTGGCTGACCACGTCGCCCAAATTCTCGATACCGTGGACAACTACCGCGAGATGATCGCAGGCGCAGAAGCGTTCTACCAGGCGGAAGTTGGCAACCGCCTCAATAATGTCATGCGCCTGCTCACGATTATCAGCACGATTTTTATCCCGCTCTCGTTTATCGCCGGAGTTTATGGGATGAACTTCGACTATATGCCGGAACTGGAATGGCGCTACGGCTATTTCGTTGTGCTGAGTATCATGGTCTCGCTCATGCTGGGTATGTTGGGATATTTTAGATGGAAAAAATGGATTTAAGCGTATTTTTACCGCTCGAATACTCAAAAATCGCCGCAAACCCAGCCTGCCTAAAGCGCCCGTCTCCACTATGATCCACCGCTTTTTTTGCCGATCTCGCTGCCTCCTCGCACTTTGCTTCTCCGCGCTAACGCTGTGCCTGTGCGCACAAGAACCAACTCGTGTGCTACCGGATTCCCTACCGCCTACCGACAGTCTGATTTATGAAGAACTGCGCGCAATCAGCGCTAAAATACAAGCGCAAGCCGTAATTTTGGCTGATTTTTATGGAAAAAAAGCCGCGCCCTTGCAACAGGCGCGCACAGAGGCCGAGACGCTGCTGCTGCTGGCAAAACAAGACTCCTCGCTGACCAAAGATTCCCTCAAAACGCTGCAAACTAACTTGAAAAATATCAAGAAAAGCGAAAAAGAAGCGCTGCAAATGCAAGAAAAAGCGGACATCACCGCCGCGCGGGCAAAAACCCTCGCAGAAACGGAGGATACCGCCGCACTGCGCCTGCAAATACCTAAAGTGTTCCGGCAAATCCAACAAATTACCCCCCGAAATCAAGTGGAAAAGCCGGAAAAACCGCTCGCAGCCATTCTAGGCCCGATTAGTATCCGAGACAACACGCCACCCAAAAATGAACAGGAACAAGCGCCAATCCCAGCAGCCGTACCGGACAGTACAACCCAAACTAATACCAAAAAATTAAAAAATACCCGCAAACAAACGCCCGCCCCGCCGGATAATCCAATCCGACAATATGACCCCAAAACGGACGTCCTACTCAATCCCCCTACTCCCCCCTGCCGCCTCGCTGTCGAACAACTCGATGCTTTCTCCGGCGAACTATACCGCGAAACGGCGCCGGAAGAACTGTTCCGATTCACAAACCCCATCATGAAAAAAGTGCTGGAGGACAAAACGCATATCCGCTGCGATGCAACGCTGACCGGAACGGGGCCACAAGTAGCCCTCCGACTGCAATTTACCATCAACGACCCCAATCCGCGCAGCACCTTCGGCGGGTTGCCGCAGGGCAGTATCGCCGTGCTGAAATTTATAGACGGTACTACGCATACACTCTATAATCTGAAAGCAGATACCGGCGCCCCAGACGAGCAATCAGGCACTTACCGCTTCACCGGTCTCTATCCGCTCGACCCGGCAACGCAAAAGAAAATCGCCGCCCGGGAACTGGACAAACTCCGCATCGCCTGGATGACAGGCTACGAAGACTATGAAATTTATCGGGTGGACGTCCTCCTGCGCCTCCTGACTTGCCTGCTCGCGCCGAAACCCTGAAACCTGCCATGCAAATCATCGAAAATGTGCACCTGAAACCTTATAATACGTTCGGACTGGAAGCCCAGGCAACGCATTACGCAGAAGCCGCTTCCATCGCCGAACTGCAAACGCTGCTCCATGCCGGTATCCAGCCAACGCGCATCCTCGGCGGCGGAAGCAATGTCCTGATCCTGCAGGATTTGCCCGGACTGACCATCCGAAACACCATGCGCGGCATCGAAATCGCCCGGCGTTTCAAAAACCGGGTCTGGATAAAAGCAGGCGCCGGAGAAAACTGGCACGGACTGGTGCTGTGGACGCTCGCCAATAACCTGGGCGGACTGGAAAACCTCAGCCTGATCCCCGGCACGGTGGGCGCCGCCCCGGTACAAAATATCGGCGCGTATGGCGTGGAACTGAAGGACTGCTTTGTCTCGCTGGAAGCTGTGGAACTCAAAACCGGGAAAATTCAGCACTTCAGCAAAAAAGACTGTCAGTTCGGCTACCGGGACAGCGTATTCAAGGGCGCTTTAAAAGGCCAATACTGCATCGCCTCGGTGACGCTTTCACTCACCTCGGCCAACCACCGCCTGCAGCTCGGATACGGCGATATCCGGCGTCAACTGGAAATGTCGGGTATCCAAAATCCGGAAATAACAGACGTTAGCCGGGCCGTCATCCGTATCCGCTCTTCAAAACTGCCAGATCCGGCCACCATCGGCAACGCCGGCTCGTTTTTTAAAAACCCGGAACTGGACGCCGCGGTGCTGGACCGCATCCGACAAACGCATCCTAATGCGCCGCACTTTCCGCTGCCCGATGGCAGGGTAAAAATCCCGGCCGGCTGGCTCATCGAACAGTGCGGCTGGAAAGGCCGCCGCGTGGGGCAAACCGGCTGCTATGACAAACAGGCGCTGGTATTGGTTAATCACGGCAATGCCCAAGGCGCGGAAGTCTGGGCGCTCGCCCGCGCAATCATCGAATCTGTTCAGGCGCGATTTGCTGTCAGGCTTGAACCCGAGGTTAATCTATGGCCATGAAAAACTATTTCGCCGCCCTTTTCGGCAAAATAAAAAATTAAAAAAAAGATTATTTTTTGTTTAAAAAAGCAATAAATAATTTTTTTTCAAAATATTTGTTTTTTGCGAATCGCCACGGGACTTTTACCCCCCGCCTGCCCCGGCGATCATGGCGCCCGTTCGACCTGCCCGGCCGCCATGCCCGTCGCCGTCCGAACCACCACCCAATACCGGCCCGGCGGATAGTTGTCTAAGGCCAGGCCGCCGCGCCATTGCGCATCCCAGCGGTACAAATGCGTGGCCTGCAGGAAGCGCCCGCCGGCGTCGTACAACTCCGCGCGAACAATGGGTGCGGGATCGAAAGCGTCGAGGGAAATGCTGAGCAGGCCGCGGGTAGGATTGGGGCTGAGATACAGGTTGTGCGCCAGCGTGCTTTTTTGCTGCACGCCGACCGCCGTTTCCACAGCGAGGTCAATTACCGCCGCACAGTCCAGCGAGTCGAGGCAAATCACCGAGTAGTTTCCGGCAGGTAGTTGCTCAAATTGCGGCGTCTGGCGGTACGAAATTCCATCCAAGGACCAGCGGTAAGGCGGCGTGCCGCCCGTTGCGCCAAGGGATATGCTTCCATCCGCTGCGCCTACGGCCGATTCGTTCGATACGGAAGCAGAAATATCCAGCGCGCCGCATACACCGGACAGGCAGAACGTGTCATTCAAGATGGTGGTGAACGGTTTGTCGAAGTGCGACACGGGATATTTGTTTTTGTACTGAACCACCACGCCACCCTCCATGCCATCGGCGCCGGTGTCGTACAATCTGAGAATATAGCAGCTGTCGGTTTTCAGGCACCACTCCGTGACGTACATTCGGGTAGGATAATCATACGGCCCCCCGGCCTGGAGCACCTGGCCCGAGAGGGTACGCAATTCCCAGCGTGTCTGGTGCGGATTGGCGTCGGTAAAAAAGAAGAGCGTAGCACCCGCCGCTTCCGGATCAATATCAAATTGAGCAGCCCCGGAATTATTGGCGATCACCTCGTCCGCCGGCAGGCCATTTACCTCCAAGACCTCCGCTGCAAACGTATTGTCGCCGGGAAGTACGTAAGGCGCTGATACGGGTACGCGCGTCAGCGCGCCTGGAGGCAGCGTATCCGCAAGTTGGAAGGTATCCGCCGGCCCCTGGTTGCTGAACAACAGAATCTTAGCCTGCCGAATGGAGTCCGTGCCGTTGTTGAACAGCGATAGTTCCGCTACCGTGTTGGTGAGGTCAGCGCAGGCTTTTTGCATACTGACCGACAGCGACAGATCGCGTTGACCGCGATGCCAGACGGTCGCGCCGGTTTCATTGTTGGCGGGCGATGCATCGCCGGCAATCGCCGCGCGGATTCGGAACGGGTAGGCGGTTGCCGGCGCACCCAGGTTGGCAGGCTGGGTGAATGTATGCGATTGTGCGGCGCCGGGCGCCACCGGCCCCGGAATGGTTTCCTCGATCCACGCGCCACCGGCTACCTGGTACGCAATCTGTATTTGGGCGGCAGGCTGAAGTCCAAAATTTCGGAACAGGACGGTTACCTGTTCGGCAGCCGACAAGGGCGCGCCCGACTGCGGACTCAGCAGCTGCAAGGCGCCTACATCCAGATTTTTCCGCGTGGGTGTACAAAAATTAAACACCTGCTCTTCGTTGGTAGCATAGTTGAGGTCGAACAGCAAATTGCCATACAAGTCCAGCAGTCGCAGGTTCCCTTTCCAGGAGAAGGTCGTGGCACGAATTTTTAAAATATAGCAAATATCGTTTGCAGTGCAGATATCGAGTTTTTGTTCACCTTCCTCGAGCCGTCCCCGGGCAATCAGGATGTTTCCGGGATCCCGAAGTTCCCAAGACAGAATACCGTATTCCGTGGCAGATTCCAGGGCGACGTACGCTCCGTCCAAGTTACCGTAAAATTTCGTAAACGTGGTATCATTTGCGCCATTTTCGTCTGTCACGCCGTTCGGTTTCGCGGCGTATGCGAAAAGACTGTTCAGGCCGTTCGTTATGCCGTTGAGCGCAATCGGTACGGTGTCCGTCTGCCCCGGCTGGAGGTTTCCCGTCCAGTTCAGGCTTTGCCAGGCCTGGGCATTGAGTTTATACCCGATTTCGGCGCTTTGCATGGGAAGTCCGGAAGCGTTTCTCAATAAAAAACCATAGGTATGCTGTGCGGAGCAGACCAGTCCGGGCAAATCTACCCTTCCGGCATTGGCGGCGTCATTGGCGAGTAGTTTGCGTACCTGTGCACGCAGGGTATCATTTTTTTCAAAAGCGTCGCTGGGCCATTTTGCCAGAATTTCGAAATTATAAACCGTATTTGGCGTAGGCATGGCCACTGTGCTGCTAAACGTGTGCAGCGCGGTGGCGCCGGGCTCAACAGGCCCGCTGAGCACATCGGTAACGACTGTTTGTCCTTGAAATCGAAGGGTAATTGGAATATTCGAAGCGGATACAAGGCCGCTGTTCAGAATTTGCACCGTGACTTGTTCTGCGGCGCCGAGCGTTGCGCTGGGCTGGGGGGCGATCAGCGCCTGCGGGGCCAGGTCGAAGGTATCCCGCAAAATACGGAATGCCCCGATCCGGGTTCCGAAGAAGCCCTGGGCGGGTTGGTATTCGCCGGTGAACCAAAAAGTGCGGCCGTCCTCCGGATCTACTGCCATGTTGCTGTAATCTCCCCAGCGTTGCGTGGTATGGCTCGCGCCGCCGTCCATGAGCGTATATTCGGATACCGCCATTTCGTTTAGCGGATCACCGGCCCGGCGGCCCACTATCCGCAGGCCGGGAAATACCGTGGTGCTGGCCACCGAGTAGCCCAATCCGATGTTCCCGGCTTCATCCATGGACAAAGTGCCCATAAAACGATTTGTCAAATCAGGCGCATACGTGCCCTCCTGGTAGATACTCCAGTCGGTACTGCCCGGCGTCTTCCGAAGTTCGTACCAGCGCACGGCAGCGTCTCCGCCCGGGCCGACCTGCCCCGACACATCGGAGACGTGGTTCAGCACAACGGATTCATAATTTGTAAAATTGCGATACGGCGCCCGGTACATGATAATATTTTCCAGGGCGGTAATCCGACCGTTTGTACCGGGCTGTTCGATACAATTGAACAGGCCTGACCAGCAGACTTTGGTTTCAAACGGGGTAGTATACAGCGATTGCGGGCCTTCTAAAAAGCTTTGGTTCACATTTTGCCAGTTTACAAACGCCTTCCAGACTTGCAGTTGGTCGGCGCCGCCATTCCACGAATCGTCATACACCCGGAAGATATAGCCCGGGCTGCCCGGCGGCGGGGGCGGGCCGCCCTCCCAGTCCACGCCGGTAGCAGGCTGATAGACAATGCCGTTAAAATTGGGCATTTCAAAGCGATAGACCTGAAAATCGGGCTCGCCGGCCAGGATAGCCTCTTTCTCCAGCGCAAAGCCCGAGCAGCGATTTCCGCCGTTCACGATTTCGTTGGTGGTGACCAGGTACGCATCGTGCCAGACATACAATTTGGGATAATCCGGGAAACCCAGCGTGGCGAAGCGATATGCTTTCCAGCCGCCGGTCGGGTCGCTGGTATTTGACACAGCGATCAGCAGTTCATTTGAGCCGAAGCCCTGCATTTCCATCATCAGCCAGCGCTGCGCGCCGGGGTCGTACTGCACAATCGGGTCGCCGATACTTCCCGAACCGACTTGCGACCAGATCGTGCTGGTCAGGGCCGGGCCATACGCGAGATCGCCGTTTTTATTCCAAATTTGAAACCAGGCGTTGCCGTTGGAATTGATCATTTGCATGTAGTGGTCTTTCCCAATATCCCCGGTAGGATCCGGCGGAACCACCCCGTTGTCGCGCAGGCCCTCGAAGTTCAGCAGCGGCGTGATCTGCGGCCCGGAAAATTCCGTTTGACCTGATTTTTTCGCGAGCGGATCGCCATCGCGCGGCAGCGGATCGGGGTTATTCAGTTCGTTTTCGCCGAAATAGTTTTTGCGCTGCCATTTTTTTGGAATCGTGGCCACCGCCGGCTGAGTATGCGGCGTCAAGTCGCGCAACGCAGGCACATCGCCCAGAAAAAATCCCTGAGAAACCATGGGTTCAATCCGCTGCACGTCGGCCGGCTGCGAGAATAGCGCGATGGTTGGTAATAAAAAGGCAGTAAGGAGTACGGTACGAAAGGTCATGTGCGAAAATTTGGGCCAAGATACGGCAAGCCCGTCAAACCCGCGCATTCCGCGTATGCTGCGTGTTCTGCGCGCCCCCCCACCGCGCAACCCACCAACGCATCGTCTGCGTATTCGCGCATTCCGCGTATTCTGCGTGTTCTGCGCGAACCCCCGCCGCGCAACCCACCAACGCATCGTCTGCGTATTCGCGCATTCCGCGTATTCTGCG
>JBEIDF010000019.1:0-34175 GCA_040383605.1 Lewinellaceae bacterium | reverse complement strand
TGCCGACTACAGCCTACCCGACGAGGACGCCCAAGTGGAGCCCCACTACCACGTCATCTCTGCGCCCGGTCAGGTGCAGATTTACGAAATGGCCGTCGGCGATGTGCACGGCGACCTCACCACGGTGCTCGAGCGCGGCGCCTTCCCGCTAAAAGATAATCGCCTCGTTCCCCGGGGCTTCCGCACCGTGGATCCGGCCTACGACACTACCCGGATCGTCGGCGCCGCGCTCGCCGATCCTGATTTCAACCGCCTGCCCGACGGCGCTGAGGGAAGTGGCGCGGATATCCTGCATTTCCATATCCCCAATCCCGGCATCACCGGCGCTGTGCGCGCCCGCGCGAAAGTCTGGTATCAAAGCCTGCCGCCGAAATGGTTGGCGCCGATGTTTGAATTCAGTTCTCCCGAAATAGACAGTTTCCGGGTATTGTTCGACCAAGCCGACAAATCGCCGGTGCTGATTGCCGAAGCCATCCTGGAGGACATCCTGGTATCACCCGTCTCCACCGGCGAGCCGGACGGCGGCCGGATCACCGTCTCGCCGAGCTTTTGCCCAGACGGCCGTCTTACTGTCCGCATACCTTCGGGCGAACTATTGCGCCGTGTGCAGGTCTGGAATGCCCGCGGCCAGCTGGTCTGGGATCGCCCCGCATCGGAGGTGGAACTTCCCGCGGCCAGCGGGTTGTATTTTGTGGTGGTGGAAACCCGTCGGGAGAGAAAAACTTTTAAAATTGTAAGGTGAAAAATTGGGGAATAGGGATTGCGGGATGCTAAGTTATATTTGTCCTCCGATTTCGGGTAAGATCGTGTCTGAAATTATATTCTCTGCTAATATGAAAAAGACTCTCATCTTAGCGAGAAATATAATTTTAGACACACTCTAATGATCTGTAATTGAGTCCGCAATCCTTTTTTTGATGCAACCAACCACCACCCTCATCCTTGGCGCCGGCCCGGCGGGACTGGCAGTAGCCGGTCGGCTGGCCAACTTGGGCCTGCCTTTCCTCATTTTGGAAAAAACGGATCGAATCGCCGCATCCTGGCATGCGCATTACGACCGGCTGCAATTGCATACCGTCAAGGAGCACTCGAACCTGCCGCACTTGGAATTGCCGAAGGACTGGCCCACGTATGTTCCTCGGCTGGATATGATCAAATACTGGAACGGGTATGCGGAAAAAATGGGTATTCGCCCGCTTTTCGGGCAGGAAGTCCGCAATATCCGGCGGGAAGCAGGGCACTGGATCGTTCAGACAAACACGGACTGTTTCCGCGCCCGCTCCGTGGTGGTGGCCACCGGGTACAATCGCGTGCCCAAACTACCCGACTGGCCAGGGCTCGACCGCTTCAAGGGGCTGTTCTTTCACAGCTGCGCCTATAAAAATGCGGCGCCCTTCGGCGGTCAGAAAGTGCTCCTGATCGGGATTGGGAATACCGGCGCTGAATTGGCGCTCGATCTGGCCGAAAACGGGGCAGAACCGGTGATCTCTGTCCGCCATCCGGTCAACTTTGTCCGCCGCGACGTAGCGGGGCGTCCCGCCCAAAAAACGGCGATTTTGCTCAGCAAACTGCCTCCGCGTCTGTACGACCGGATCGCCCGGCTCATACAAAAATGGACGATTGGCGATTTGAGCGCATACGGACTGCCGCCCTCGCCCTATGCGCCCTCGGAGCAGATGCGCCGGTTTGGAAAAATTCCGGTCATTGATATTGGCGCCTTGGATCTCATCAAACAGGGAAAAATCCGTATTGCTCCGGACATAGACCGCTTCGACGAGCAGGGCGTCCTGTTTGCCAACGGCCAATACGAACGCTTCGATGCGGTAATTGCCTGCACCGGCTATCGTGCCGGCCTGGAGGATTTTTTCGACGATCCCGCCGACCTGCTCAACGAGCGCGGCTATCCTCGCAGCCTCTGGTTTGACGATAAAGCACGCGAAGGCTTGTTTTTTTGCGGATTTTCGGTTCCGCTCAATGGTGTTTTAAGAAATATAAAACTGGACTCGGCGGAAATTGTGCGTCGAATAGGGAAGTTGGGAAATTAAGATTGCGGATTGCGGATTGCGGATTGGGGATTGCTGTGTTATTTTTGTCTCCCAATTGTAGATATTTACCTAAAATTGAGCTCCAATCTGCATACCTAATCCTCCATGTTTTTTATGCAACACGCGCAACACGCCGCCGCCTTCAACGCCGACATTTCCCGTACCTACTGGCACGACGAAACGCTCTGGTTCGTGCGCCAGAAACGCGACCAGGCCGCTGCATCGCTGGGCGATCAGTGGGAGCGCCTGCGCGACCAGGCTGCCGCCATTAAAAAACACACGCTTGCGCAACTGGCTGATTACCTCGAAGATTTCGAACGGCAGGCACTCGCCAACGGGGCGCAGGTACACTGGGCGGCGGATGCAGCAGAACATAACCGCATCGTCCACGGGATTCTCCGGGAAGCCGGTATCCGACGAATCGTGAAAAGCAAATCCATGCTCACGGAAGAGTGTGGGCTCAATGCCTTTCTCGAAAGCCAGGGTATGGACGTGGTGGACACGGATCTCGGCGAGCGCATCGTGCAATTGGCCGGCGAACCGCCCAGCCACATCGTGCTGCCTTGTATCCACAAGAAAAAGGCGGAGATCGGCGCACTGTTCCACGAGCACCTTGGCACGCCCGCAGGCTGTGACGATCCGAAACAACTCACGGAAGCGGCCCGGGAACACCTGCGCGCGGCGTTTCTAAGCCGGGAGGCGGCCATCACCGGCGTGAATTTCGCAGTGGCGGAAACGGGTGAATTCGTGGTGTGCACCAACGAAGGCAACGCCGACCTGGGCGCCCACCTCGCCCGGGTGCACATCGCCTGCATGGGCATCGAAAAGGTGATCCCTCGACGCGCCGACTTGGGCGTCTTCCTCCGCCTGTTGGCCCGCAGCGCTACCGGACAAGCCCTCACGGCGTTTACCAGCCATTTTCGACGGCCGCGCGCCGGACAAGCGCTGCACATCATCCTGACGGACAACGGCCGAACGCGTATGCTGGCACAACCCGATTTCCGCGAGGCACTCCAATGCATCCGCTGCGGCGCTTGCCTGAATACTTGTCCGGTGTACCGTCGCAGCGGCGGCCACAGCTACCGACACGCCATCTCCGGCCCCATCGGCGCGATCCTGGCGCCCAACCTCGATCTGCGCGAATATGCCGACCTGCCCTTCGCTTCCACGCTCTGCGGCTCTTGTACGCATGTGTGCCCCGTGAAAATCAATCTCCACGAACAACTGCTGACCTGGCGCCAACGGCTGACGGAACAGGGCTTCGTCGAACCCGGTAAAAAACAGGCGATGCGGGCCATGGCCGCCGTCTTGCAATCGCCCCGGCTGTTCCGGCTGGCCGGACAGTTCGCGCGCGGCGCCCTACGCTATGCGCCTTTTATCGCCAACCAACCCTGGAACGCCTGGCAACGACACCGCGACCTGCCGGCGCCGCCCGATCAATCTTTCGAATCCTGGTATCGCAAAAACCGCCGACCAATATGAATAGCCGCATCCGCATCCTCCAGGCGATCCGCCAAGCCGCCATCGCGCCGCTTCCTCAACCCGAAATCGCCCGGTTTGAAAATCCGGCCGACTGGGCGACCTTCGCCGCCGCCGCGCAAATCGCCGGTGCAAAGGTGGTACAGGACGGCTCGCTCGCGGAGGCGTGTCAACGGCTGCAGCTCCATACCGGCAAACGGATTCTCAATGCCGTGCCAGACCTCGCCAATTTTGGCGAAACACCCGACCCCCAACTCGATCCGCACACCCTCGCCGACGTCGAAGCGGTGCTGCTGAAAGGACGCTTTGGCGTGGCCGAGAATGGCGCCGTCTGGCTCCGGGAAAACGACCTGGTCGTGCGCGCCCTGCCGTTTATTTGCCGGCATCTGTATATTCTTTTGGAAATCAGTGCCATTTTGCCCGATATGCACGCCGCCTATGCCCATATTGACCAGGAAAATCCTAACTTTGGACTCTTTATCTGCGGCCCGTCTAAAACAGCAGATATCGAACAGTCACTGGTGATCGGTGCGCACGGCGCCCTCAGCGTAACAATCATTGGAATTGGGGATTGGGGATTTCGGATTGGGGATTAGGTGATGGCGGGTTATTTTTGTCTTTTGATTCTGATTAAGTACCTATTATTGACCCCGCAATCCACAATCCGCAATCCGCAATCCACAATCCGCAATCATCTCATGGTTTCTTTACAAAAAAAACTCAGCCTGACCGGTCTTACCATGATTGCCGTAGGCTCCTGTATCGGTTCCGGTATCTTTGTAACGCCTGCGCAAATTGCGCTGCAGGTACCCAATGCCGGCTTGGTGCTGGCCGTGTGGCTGTTGGGCGGCGTGATCGCCCTGACGGGCGCGCTGACGTTCAGCGAATTGGGCGGTATGTTTGATAAATCGGGCGGGGTATATGTCTATCTACGGGAGGCGTATGGCGACCGGGTCGGCTTTCTGTACGGTTGGGTGGTGCTGTTGGTGATCAACACGGGTGCGCTGGCCGGCTTGTGCGTGGCCTTTGCGGAATACATGAAAATTTTTCTGCCGGATTTGAGCGAACGGGGTAAAATCGGGATTGCGGCGGCGACGATGCTGGGGCTGACCGGTTTCAATATCCTGGGGGTGCAGGTGAGCCAGGGTTTGGCCAAACTGTTTACCGGGCTGAAATTGCTCGCGATTGCCGGGATTATCGTTGCGGGATTCGTTTGGTACGACCCTGCGCGCGTGCAGGTGGATTTTTTAACGGCGGAGCAGGCGCCGGAACATTTGGCCACGGCCATGCTCACGGCTCTGGTGGGTGTGCTCTTTTCAGTAGGCGGTTGGCACCATGCTTCTTACGTGGCGGGCGAAGCCATCAATGCGCCCCGGACGGTTCCGCGGGCCATGTTCCTGGGCGTGCTGATCGTGCTGCTTGCCTACCTGCTGGTGAACATAGCGTATATGCTGCTCTTGCCTTTGGACGTCATTGCCCAGACGCCCAAGGTGGCCGCCGATGCGATGGGCGTCTTGGCCCCCTGGGGCGCCCAAGCGGTCACTGTTGCCATAGCCTTGTCAATTTTCGGCACCATCAGTATTTATACGATGTCGGCGCCCCGAATTTATTTTGCCATGGCGGAGGACGGCATTTTTTTCAAACAGCTCGCCTACGTGCATCCCCGCTGGCGCACGCCCGTGGCGGCCATGTTGGCGCAGGTTGTCTGGGCAATGGCCGTTTTGCTGTTTTTCAACGGTTTATTTGATCAGATCATCACCTTTGTTACCTTCATGGATATCGCCTTTATGGCATTGGCCGGCGCCGCGGTTTTTGTTTTCCGGAAAAAGCGCCCGGATGCCGCACGTCCGATTCGCGCCTGGGGGTACCCGCTGATACCGGTTGTTTTTGTGCTGATTTCCGCCGCGTTTGCCGTGAATGTCTTGTTGGAGCGCCCCGAGCAGGCGCTGCCGGGCTTGGGGCTGTTGGCATTGGGGATAATCTCGTACGAGGTGATCCGAAAACGCTAAGAGCGTGTCTAAAATTATATTCTCTGCTAATATGAAAAGGATTTTTTAGCCAGACAAGGCGCTTTTTGCAGTCGTAATGGGACTAATTACGGCGAAAAAAGGAACGAAGTATGGCTGAAAAAGACTTTCATATTAGAAAAAAATATAATTTTAGACATGCTCTAATACGGTGTTTTATCCGATTTCGCGACCCAGGCTGCCATTAGTGCATCGGCGCGGGGGATCCGGATACATTCGAAGTGGATGGCGCGTGTGGCGGGCGGTTTTTCCAGTTCGTCGTAGATGAACTTATCGGCAAAGCCAATACGCCCGGCATCGTGCCGGTCGGCCCCGTAAAACACCGCTTTTATATGCGCCCAGTAGATGGCTGACAGGCACATGGGGCAAGGTTCGCAGCTCGTGTACAGCGTGGCGCCCTCGAGATGAAAATTACCTACCCGTTGGCAGGCGTCGCGGATAGCCGTTACTTCGGCATGCGCCGTGGGGTCGTTGGTAGCGATTACCTGGTTGTGGCCCCGGCCGATAATATCGCCCTCGGCCGATACGATGATTGCGCCGAAAGGGCCGCCGTGGTTGGCCTCCATACCCGCGAACGCTTCGTCCAGGGCGAGTTCGAGATAGTGTTGATGGTGCATACGTTGCGGAGAAGAGCGATAGGGCCTCCGGTTTTTCCCGGCGAAAGAACGGCATTTTCCCGTTTTAAGATTCAAACTGGCAAAAAATCTATGTAAAAAGTTTAACAATTTGGCGCTACCTTTGGTTTTGAAGCGGTGACTGGGCGGCCGCGCGCTGCCCGAATTTTTTCAAAAAAGCCCATGGAGCCTCCGTGTAAACCGCTATTCAAACGCGCTCCGAGCAAATACCATGCAAAAAATACTCATACTTTTTGCCCATCCCCGTTTTGAGGGTTCGCGTGTGCACGCGGCCCTGCTGGAGGCTGTGCGGAAAACACCTGGCGTTGCGGTGCGCGACCTGTACGAATTGTACCCGCATTTCGAGGTGGATATCGCGGCGGAACAGGCTGCGCTCCTGGAGCACGACGTGATCATTTGGCAGCATCCGGTGTACTGGTACAGTTGCCCGCCCTTGTTGAAGCAGTGGATAGACCTGGTGCTGGCGCGCGGGTGGGCCTACGGTCCTGGCGGAACTGCGCTGGCGGGGAAGGCCATTTTCAGCACCGTCAGTACCGGCGGGGCAGCCGGCGCCTACCGGCAGGACGGCAGCCACGGGCACACCCTGCGGGCATTTTTACTGCCTTTTGAACAGACGGCCCGCTTGTGCAACATGCGCTCGCTGCCGCCCTTTGTTGTGCACAGCGCCCGCCAGGCGCCCGATGCCGAACTGGCTGAAACGGCTGCGCTATACGGCCAACTGCTGCTGCGCCTGCAGGGAAACCTGCCGGCGGCGGCTGAACTAAACCGTTTTGAGTACTTGAACGACTGGATTATCCAACAACAAACTACCGTATGAGCGACGTTTTTTTATCACAGGCGCTCGTGTATCTGGGTACGGCGCTGGTATGCGTTCCGATCGCCAGGCGACTGGGATTCAGTTCGGTGCTCGGCTACATTTTTGCCGGCGCCTTGATTGGGCCGTACGCGCTGGGCTGGATCGGGCAGCGCGGAGAGGACATCATGCACGCGGCCGAATTTGGCGTCGTGATGATGCTGTTCCTCATTGGTCTGGAGTTGGAGCCGGCACAGTTTTGGCGGATGCGGCGGAGTATCCTGGGTTTAGGCGGCATCCAATTTTTGGGTACTACCCTGGTGCTGACCTTTATCGGTGCGCTTTCTTTTCGAAGCCTGCCGGAATCGCTGGCGGTGGGGCTGGCGCTGTCTATGTCCTCCACTGCGATTGTGCTGCAAACATTAAAAGAAAAGGGAATTAGCCAGACGCCCGCCGGCAGGGCGTCTTTTGCCGTGCTGTTGTTTCAGGATATTGCCGTCATCCCCGTGCTTGCCCTGCTGCCCTTATTGGCGGTGCAGAACCTCTCTGCGGACGCCGTGGCGCATCCCAGCGCCATCCACCACTTGCCGCAGTGGTTAAAAGCGTTGGTCATCATCGGCGCGATTGCCGGCGTGTACGCGGGCGGGCGCTACCTCGTAGCGCCGCTGCTGCGCCTGATTGCCAGAACCAACCTGCGGGAGTTGTTTATTGCAGCCTCTCTTTTCCTTGTTATTGCCGTGGCGGAGGGTATGACCCTGATTGGGTTGAGTCCCGCCTTGGGCGCTTTTTTAGCCGGCGTTGTATTGGCTAATTCTGAATTCCGGCACGAGTTGGAGACCGATATTTTGCCGTTTAAAAGTTTGCTGTTGGGGCTTTTTTTCATTGGCGTGGGCAGTTCCGTCAATTTTGACCTCATTATGCGGGCGCCCCTGTTGATCGGCGCGCTGCTGGCGGGCATCCTGTTGGTCAAGTTGGGTGTGCTGTACCTCAGCGGTCTTATTTTCAGGCTAAAAACCGACCAGAACCTGGTGTACACCTTTGGGTTGGGGCAAGTGGGCGAGTTTGCCTTCGTGCTGCTGAACTTTGCCGGCGCGCTTCAGATCGTGGAGCGTTCCTGGCTGGACAATCTAATGGCCGTAACCGCTTTGTCTATGGCGGCAACGCCCTTGTTGCTGCTGGTCAATGAACGCCTGATCACCCCATTAATAGGCGATAGCGATACGGCGCAAAAAGAAGAAACGCAACAGATTGAAGGGAAACACGAAGTGCTGATAGCAGGTTTTGGGCACTTTGGCAGTACGGTAGCCCGCTTTCTGCGGGCGAACGGCGTGGAGGCTAATATCCTCGACTATGATTCCGACCGCGTGGACCTGCTCCGCAAACTCGGATTCAATGTCTATTACGGCGATGCCACCCGCGCCGACCTCCTCCGCACTGCCGGCGCCGAAGAGGCTAAAATGCTGATTGCGGCCATAGATTCACCCGAAGCCAATGCCCGCCTGATCGAAACGGTGCGCAAACATTTTCCCCACTTACAAGTGCTTGCGCGTGCAAAAAATCGCTATGATGCCTACGATATGATCGAAAATGGCGTAGATCATATCTACCGGGAAACCCTGTACACTTCCGTCCAACTCGCCGTGGACGCCCTCAAGACGCTCGGCTACCGCGCATACACCGCTTCGCGTCAAGCACAAAAATTTATCCGCTACGACGAAGAGGCGCTCCGTAAACTGGCAAAAAAACGACACGATACCCGCCGTTACGCCACCAGCGTCCGACAGGAAATTGAATCGCAAGAACAACTGCTGTTATCCGACCTTCAAACGTTTATGGAAACGGATGATCAAGCGTGGAACTGATTCGATTGGGGATTGGGGATTTCGGATTGGCAGTATTAAGTTTCTGTTGTAGGTAATTAATTACCATGGAAAACCAACAATAACCTGCCATCGCCCCAATCCCCAATCCGAAATCCCCAATCCGAAATCAAATCAGCCTTTTCTCTCATTTTTCTTATCCAACACCTCTTTGCGCAGCGCGGTAGCGAGCGTTTTGAGGTCTTGCATAGATTTGCGAACGCGCGTGCCGGCTGCATTGTTTCCGTTGTCGAATTTGGCCACATCCGCTTCTGCTTCAGCGATCGTTTTTTTGATGTCTTCGAAAATCTTGTTCATATACTAACGGTTTGAGTGATAATAGTTGCGTAAAAGTAGTGCTTTCTGTTAAATTGCAAGTATTTGATTTTTAATTTCGTCTAAAAACCAATTAAAAAGGCGAAAAAACGCGTTTTTTTTGATTAAACAGGCTTGGTAACCGGTTTGTGGGGCGGTCTTGGCGGCGCGCTTTTTAATTTGCGCAACAAACGCTATTTTTGCCCAAACAATCCGCTCCTACATGCGTCTTTCCGCCGTTTTGCCTTTGTTGCTCCTGCTATGCTGCGCTGTTCCCAGTCTGTATGGACAGGATTTATCCCCTTATTTGAAAAAAATAAACGCAGAACAAAAAAAGGCCTTGCTCGACTACATGCGCAGTCAGGGCGGAGATCTGGACCAGGAAATCCGGCAGATGTACGATCTGTTGCAGCCGGAACAGCGCGAGCGATCGCTGCGCTACCTCGAGTTGCTCGCAAAAACCGGAGGGCAGGGCGCCCCCCCCCCGCGTACCGAGGTACGCTGGAGCAGCGATACCCTGTCGTTTCACACCCTCGAGGAGGGTACCGTAATGATAGATTCCTTTACGGTGCGCAATACGGGAGCCGCCCCGTATCTGATCTTTTCGCACAAGACTTCCTGCGACTGTACGATCCTGAGCGCGCCCGCGTTCCCGGTGATGCCCGGCGAAAGTGCTGTCGTTCGGGTGGAGTTCAACAGCGCCGGTAAAATGGGTAAAACGCGCCCCGGCATCGTGCTCTTCGATAATTCCGAGCCCAACCGGCGCAGTATCCTCTATCTCGACGGCGAAATCGTGCCGCGAAAGGCGAAAAAACCCTGGGAGTGATCAGCAAAATTTTACCGGCAAACCGACAACTTATTGTCGGTTCAGACAATAAAATTTAAAATATTTTTTTGCTCATATAAATATCGGCGTTAAATTTGGCGCTTTATAGTATGTGCAGGATTTTCCTGTCGAATTGAAAATGGCGTATTTTTCACCGTTTTTCAGTCGCGTAGCCCCGGCTATGCGCCTTAAAAAAGGTTGATACGAACGAAAAAACGCTTTTTCGCCTTCGGCTGAAAACTCCGGACGTGCTCTAATCGAATGCCATTCTTTAACCATTCAAATGTCTTGTATTTGTATGAAGCATTTTATTACAACTTTTTTGCTGTGCCTGGCGGTGGCAGCGGGCGCTATGGCGCAGCGAACCGTCTCCGGCACAGTAACCGACCAAAGCGGTGAGCCGCTGATCGGCGCCTCCGTGGCTGTGAAAAACACCAGCACCGGTTCCATTACCGATGTGAATGGGCGTTATTCCGTTCAGGTGTCGAAGGAGGATGCCGTGCTGGTCTTCTCCTACACGGGGTATGTTACTAAGGAGGCGCCCGTCGGCGTTGGTAACACCTTGGACGTTGTCCTTTCCGAGAACGAGAATGTCATGGAAGAGGTGGTGGTAATTGGATATGGCCGCCAAATTCGCAGCACACTCACCGGAAACATTGCCAAATTGAGCAACGAAAACATCCGATCTATGCCGGTCGTGTCGGTCGAACAGGCTATGCAGGGGCAGGCCGCCGGTGTTTACGTAGAAAGTGTAAACGGTAAGGTGGGCGCCGCGGCGCGCGTACGCGTGCGCGGGGTCGGCTCTATCAACGCCGGCACCGAGCCGCTCTTTGTAGTGGATGGTATTCCGCTTTCCAAGGAATCCCGCAATACGTTCGGCGCACCCTTGAATCCGCTCGCGGATATTAACTTCAACGACATTCAATCCATTGAAGTGCTGAAAGACGCCTCCGCCAAGGCCATCTATGGCTCTCGCGGATCGAACGGGGTCGTGTTGATCACCACAAAATCCGGTAAATCCGGAAAAAGCCAGATTGAGCTGGATCTACAGTTTGGTTCCAGCAGTCCCACCCGGAAACGCGAATTCCTGAATGCTTCCGAGTATATTGACTTGTTTACGGAAGCCGCCAATAACTCCGACGATATTGAAGGCGTGCCGTATGACGATCCGGGCTCCTGGTCCACGTTCGTAAAAAATCGGTTCTTCCGCTATTCCGGACGCAACGACGACTGGATGCAGCGAATAGATAAAACCGACTGGCAGGAACAAGCCTTCCAGGATGCTTCCATGTACAATGCAACGCTCTCCTTCAGCGGAGGAAGCGATAAGATGCGCTATTATTTCAGCGCCAATCGCGGCCTGAATGAAGGTATTCTGGTCGGCAATCACCTGACCAAGGATGGCGCCCGCCTGAACCTCGATTTCAACGCGACCGATAAGCTCAAGGTAGGCGTAAATCTCTCCGTTTCAAGAACCGATACCCGTACGGTATCGGATGATAACGCCTTTTCTACCCCGATGCAACTCGTAGCCATGGCGCCTATCACGCCGACCCGCGACCCGAACGGCGTGCTGTACGACCGACCGATTACAACCTACTATAATGGTCTGATTGACGTAGAGGACGCTACCCGCAAGGTGTTGAGCAGCCGTACGCTGATTAATGTCTTTGGCGATTACAGCTTTACCAAATATCTGGCGCTTCGCATTGAAGGGGCTGCCAATCTCTATGGGGTACGCGATGAGGCGCGCTTTGGCGCGCGCACCGACGTGGGTAATGATTCTAACGGTTACGGAGAATCGGTTTTCGCCGGCGCCACGGATTACAATACCAACGCGGTTTTGCGCTGGAACAGGGATTATAACGCGCACAGCCTGGGCTTCGACCTCGGTACCGAATATTTTGAAAGCACCAATAACCGCACGCAGGTATTTGGAGAGCAATTCCCCACGGATGACTTGCGGACGCTTGCCAGCGCGGCAATCATTACCGGCGGTACCAGTTCGGAAGATAAGTTCAGCTTCCTCTCGTACTTCGCCCGCGCGCGGTACGATTTCGATCGTAAATATCTGTTTAATGTGTCGCTGCGTACCGACGGTTCCTCCCGTTTCGGAGCAAACAAGCGGTATGCTGTATTCCCCGCCCTTTCTGCCGGCTGGGTACTCACCGAAGAAGATTTTCTGGAAGGAAACAACACCGTCTCTTTCCTGAAAGCGCGCGCTTCCTGGGGCCAAAGCGGTAACGCAGATATCGGTAATTTCCGTGCACTGGGCTTGTACAGCCCGGGCAGCTATAACGGTGAAAGCAATTACATCCCGCAACAAATCGCTAACCCGGACCTTACCTGGGAAAAAAGCACCGAGTTGAACTTTGGTATTGACTGGGGCCTGTTCAATAATCGCATCAGCGGTGAAATTGATTACTACATCAAAACCACCAACGACCTGCTCCAGCAGGTACCCATTCCGTCCACCTCCGGGTATTCCACACAGTGGAGAAACATCGGCGTGCTGGAAAACCGGGGCTGGGAGTTCACGCTGAACTCCAATAACCTGGTGGGTAAATTTAAATGGACCACTTCTTTCAACCTGGCACTGAACAAAAATAAGGTGCTTTCGCTGGCAGACGGGCAGGATATCATTGATGAGGGCGGAACCCGCTACTCCAATGTAGTTAAGGTGGGCCAGCCAATCGGGGTCTTTTTCGGCGCCGAGTATGCAGGGGTGGATCCGGCGAATGGCGATGCACTCTGGTACGTTAACGCCGAGGATGGTTCTGATCCCAACGCCACGACCAACGATTTCAACGAAGCGAATTACGTGGTGCTTGGCTCTCCCTTGCCCGATTTGATCGGGGGAATCAGCAATACCTTCTCCTGGAATAATATTACCCTGGATGTCCGTTTTCAAGGTCAGTATGGCAACGAAATTCAGCGCTCCGGCGACGTGTTTATGTCGTGTAACGCTTGCTGGTTCGATAACCAGACACGCGATCAACTGGCTCGTTGGCAAAACCCCGGCGACATTACCAATGTCCCGGAAGCGCGCCTGGGCTACTCCAACGGCGATATCGGCCGCAGCAGCCGCTATATCTCCGACGGATCGTTCTTGCGCCTGCGGAATATAACCCTGGCGTATGATATCCCGGCCAATTGGATGCGCGGCGTGCGCAGCCTCCGTGTGTATGCAACGGCCACGAACCTGCTCACGTTCACCAACTACGAAGGTTGGGATCCGGAAGTAACTGCCGATTTTCTGGCCGGCAACACCGTATATGGTATTGATTTCTATTCCGCACCGCAGCCCAAGACGATTGTTGGCGGCGTTAGAATCGGTTTTTAACTTCACTTTAAATTTTTTATAAAATGAAAAATATAAAATACCTGTTTTTTTCATGCGTACTGTTACTAGCGGGCGCTTGCAATAAAAACCTTGAAATTGAACCGCTGCAAAGTATTAGCGAAGACCTTGCGCTGGACTCAGACGGCAACGTCAAGCTGGTGCTTCAAGGGGCGTATGATAATCTCAGCCGCGCGGGCCTGTACGGTGGAAATCTTTTTCGCGACGCCGAATTGCTGGGTTCTGATGGGGAAATTCGCTGGGTAGGAACTTTCTCAGACCCGCGCGACATCATCAACCATGCGATGGATGCCGGTAACAGCAATGTAGAAGACACTTGGGCCACCGCGTACCGAACCATCAACAGCTGCAACAACGTGCTGAGCGCGCTGGAGATCGTGGATGCCGATGATCGGGACAGGGTGAAAGGGGAGGCCTTGTGCATGCGCGCCGCCTGTTACTTCGAACTGGTTCGGTTGTTTGGTAAACCCTACGTCGCCGGTGGCGCAAACAATCAACTGGGCGTGCCTATTATATTGGCGCCGACACGCGGCATCACAGAGGAGAGCTACGTCGCCAGAAACACGGTTAGCGAGGTCTATACACAAATTCTGGCCGATCTGGGTGAAGCAATCAATGCGCTCCCAGAGGATAACGGCGTTTACCTGAACAAGTTCGCAGCCATCGGATTGGCTGCCAGAGTACACCTGATGCGGGGCGAGTATGCGGATGCGCGCGCGCGCGCAGTCGAGGTGATTGATAATTCCGACTATTCGCTGGTTCCCAACTATGCCGACCTCTGGAATCAGGACGATGATACGGACGAGGCTATCTTCAGCATGCAGGTCTCTGCCCAGGATGGCGCCAACGAGCTCGTGACCTTTTTCTCTATTCCGGAATTTGGCGGTCGCGATGGGGATATCGAGATACAAAACAGCCACCTCGCGCTGTACGATGCAGCGGATACCCGTTTGGCACTATTTTACGATGGAAACAGCGCCGTGCGCACCGGAAAATGGCGTAACCAGTACAGAAACATCCCGATTCTTCGCCTGGCGGAAATGTACCTGATCGCGGCTGAATGCGACGCCCGCACAACGGGTAACGGCGCGCAATACCTCAACCCGATCCGCGAGCGGGCCGGTCTCTCCGCGCTGAGTCAGGCCGGTCTTTCGGACGTGCTGCTCGAACGCCGCCGGGAACTGGCTTTTGAAGGTCATAAAATTCACGACCTCAAACGAACCGGCAGTACAGTGGATGGATTGAACTTCGACGCGCCCCAACTGGTATTCCCCATCCCTGCCCGTGAAATGGAGGTTAACAAAAATCTCGTGCAAAACGACGGGTACTGAGCCTAAGCGCATATCTAAAATTATATTTCTCGCTAATAAAAAAGTCTTTTTCAGCCAACCTTCGTTCCTTTTTTTCGCCGTAATTAGTCCCATTACGCCTGCAAAAAGCGCCTTGTTTGGCTAAAAAATCCTTTTCATATTAGCAGAGAATATAAATTCAGACATGCGCTCTAAACACCGATCAGTAAATAGTCCTGCAGACTTCCTTTGGCTGTCTGCGGGACTATTTTTTTGTTTTTTCAACAACACGGGAATTTTTTAGCGCGTGTTGCGGTTGTAGAAGCATCTTCTTACAAACATAAATCGCAATGCCATGGAAAAGGAAAAGCAATTCGTGTACAACCTGATCATTCTCGATGAAAGCGGCTCGATGGAGTCCATCAAAAAACCCACCATCAGCGGATTCAATGAGGTCGTGGAAACGACTAAAAGCGTAGAGGCAAAATTCCCCGATCAAAAGCACTTCATCAGCCTCGTAACCTTCAACGGCGACGGGATTAAAGAACTGCACTGGAACCAACCCGTGGATCAACTGGGGAAAATCAACGAGGAAAACTACCGACCGAACTGCTCCACCCCGCTCTTCGACGCAATCGGCCGCAGCGTATCCAAATTGCGGGAAGAAATACCCGCCGACAGCAATTTCAGCGTCCTGGTGACCATCCTTACCGACGGCGAAGAAAACGCCTCGGTCGCCTACTCCAGCGCGCAGATCAAAGCCATGGTTGAGGAATTGCAGAAAAATTTCTGGACCTTCTCATACATCGGCGCCAATCACGATGTGGTGACGGCAGCCCGGAAAATTGCTATTATGAATTCTATGCAATTCGAATCGGATGAAAGCTCCGTCAAAGAAATGTTTGTCAGGGAAAATTCCGCGCGCATGATGCTGGCAAAAAAACTGCACGACGTGGGCCGGGATCACGCCGACTTCAAAGACAGCTTCTACAAGGACGTGGAAGGCGAAGACGCCGGGAAATAATCCCGGACATGCGCCAAAAGCAAACATAAAAAAGGAATCCGGAACGACCCACGCGGTCGTTCCGGATTATGCTTTATCACAGAATATAAACGGGATTGAAAACCGGCAGATACCCGGTATGAGATGATAAAAGGCCGAAGGCGAAGGCCCAAAAAACGAATAATATGGCGTCCGTTAGGGCGGAACCCGTGCTCTCAATTGGCTCTTCCCTCTTTAGAGGGGTTGAAAATCACGAGTACACCGTATTAATTATTCGCTACAAACATACCGTTCTTTTACAAGATAATTGCATTTCAACCCGATTTTTTTTTGGATGCGCCCGCCCGACAAAAAAATAAACCGCCGCCTGCGTATTTTTTTATTTGTTTTCCGCGTTTAAAAAACGTAATTTTGCGCCCTGTTATTAAATAGTGTCTTTAAAGTCTAAAATTTGGCCAAAATATAAAAAAAGCGCTAAATATTTCAAAACAAGGCCGACCTCAAAGCACATTTCCAATTTTTATTTATACCCGGGCATGAAGAACATCCGCAACATCGCCATTATCGCACACGTTGACCACGGCAAAACTACGCTGGTGGATAAAATGATCCACGCAGCGAAAATTTTTAAAGAACACGAGATTTCCGGAGAATTGATTCTGGACAACAATGATCTGGAGCGCGAGCGCGGCATCACGATTTTGGCCAAAAACGTTTCGATCAATTTTAAAGGCGTCAAAATCAATATTATTGATACGCCTGGCCACGCCGACTTTGGCGGCGAGGTAGAACGCGTGCTGAACATGGCCGACGGGGTGCTGCTGCTGGTGGACGCCTTCGAAGGCCCGATGCCGCAAACCCGCTTCGTGCTCCAAAAAGCGCTGCAAATGGGCAAAAAAGCCATCGTGGTGATTAATAAGGTAGATAAGCCGAACTGTAACCCCGACTGGGCGCACGAACAGGTGTTCGATCTCATGTGCGCCCTCGAAGCCACGGAAGCGCAACTCGACTTTCCGGTGGTGTACGGCTCGGCAAAGCAGGGCTGGATGGGGCACGACTGGAAAAATCCGACGGAGGATATCAACGTCCTGCTGGAAGATATCGTGAAATATATCCCCGAACCGCATGTAGAGGAGGGCTCCACGCAGCTGCTGGTCACGTCGCTCGACTATTCCAATTTTATCGGCCGTATCGCCATCGGACGCCTGCACCGCGGCACGCTGCGCTCGGGTACGCAGGTGGCGCTGGTTAAAAAGGAAGGAACCGCGCAAAAAAACCGGATTAAACAACTGTTTGTGTTCGAAGGCATGGGCCGCCGCGAAGTCAGCGAAGTAGAAGCCGGCGATATCTGCGCGGTAGTCGGTGTGGAAGGATTTGAAATTGGCGACACCATCGCCGATGCCGAAAATCCGGAAGCACTCCCCACGATCGCCGTGGATGAGCCGACGATGAGCATGTTGTTCACCATCAACGATTCGCCGTTTTTCGGCAAAGAAGGCAAATTTGTCACCAGCCGCCATGTGCGCGAACGCCTCGAAAAAGAACTCGAAAAGAACCTCGCCATGCGCATGCAGGACACAAATTCCGCCGACTCCTTCATGGTGTTCGGCCGGGGCGTACTGCACCTCAGCGTCTTGATCGAAACGATGCGCCGGGAAGGCTACGAACTCCAAATCGGCCAACCCCGGGTAATCGTCAAGGAAATTGACGGCGTTAAAAATGAACCGATCGAAGAACTAACGATTGACGTGCCGGAGGTCAGCAGCGGCAAATGCATCGAACTGGCCACGCGCCGCAAGGGCGTTATGAAAAGCATGGAACAAAAAGGCGATCGCTTTATCCTGCGCTTCGAAATCCCCTCCCGCGGGATTATCGGCCTCCGCAGCAATGTGCTCACTGCAACCCAGGGCGAAGCGATTATGACCCACCGGTTTATCGGGTACGAACCCTGGAAAGGCGATATCTCAGGCCGCCAAAACGGCTCGCTGATCGTCATGGAAACCGGAACCGCCATCGCGTATTCGCTCGATAACCTGCAAGACCGCGGCTTTTTCTTCATCGAACCCGGCGAAGAAGTGTACGAAGGCCAGGTCATCGGCGAAAACAACCGCCCCTCCGATCTCGTGGTGAATGTCACCAAAACGAAGAAGTTAACCAATATGCGCGCCTCCGGCTCCGATGATAAAGTGGCGCTGGCGCCCCCGCGCCGTTTCACGCTGGAAGAAGCGCTGGAATATATCCAGGAAGATGAATACGTGGAAGTGACGCCTAAAAGCATCCGTTTGCGCAAAGTCTTCCTCAAAGATTTTGAACGCAAAAAAGCCCAAAAAGAAGTCGCCATGGCGTAAGCGCCTGCCCGGAATTTGGCGCCAAAGACGAAAAGTAGGTCGTCCTCGGCCTGGCAAGAAAATTCCGGTATGTGCTAATAATTCAATAAAACTTTTTTTTGGGTTGCGTGTTAGCAGAGAAATTATATTTTTGCAGCCATTTTTAACGCTTCCCCGACTTGGGTGCAGGGAACAGCGCCCCTGTGGCAAGGAAACGACTTCAGCACACTATGCGAACGAAACTGTCTCAGTTTAATTACAATCTCCCTAAGGAGCAAATTGCGCTCTATCCAGCAGAAGAGCGCGACCAAAGCCGGCTTATGGTCGTGCACCGCAACTCCGGGAAAATAGAACACAAGATATTTAAAGATATCCTGGGTTATTTCGACGATGGCGACGTCATGATCTTCAATAACACGAAGGTCTTTCCGGCCCGCCTCTACGGCCAAAAGGAAAAAACCGGCGCCAAAATCGAAGTGTTCCTGCTGCGCGAGCTCAACCATGACGCCCGACTCTGGGACGTGCTCGTGGACCCGGCCCGCAAAATCCGAGTCGGCAACAAACTCTACTTCGAAGACGAAAACGGCAACGACGCACTGGTCGCCGAAGTAGTGGATAATACAACCTCCCGCGGGCGGACGATCCGCTTCCTGTTCGACGGCCCGGAAGAAGATTTCCAAAGCGAATTGCGCCGACTCGGCAATGTACCGCTGCCCAAATACATCGAACGGCCGCCCGAACCGCTGGATACGGAACGGTATCAAACGCTGTTCGCTAAAGAAGTCGGCGCCGTCGCCGCACCCACCGCCGGGATGCACTTCAGCCGCGAATTGCTGAAACGCCTCGAACTGAAAGGAATCAACTTCGCTGAAATCACCCTGCATATCGGCTTGGGTACTTTTCGTACCATTGACGTGGAAGACCTTTCAAAACACAAAATGGAGGCGGAGTATTTCCGAATCCCGCCGCGGACCGCCGAGGTCGTCAACGAAGGCAAACTCAGCCAAAAGCGAATCTGCGCCATTGGAACTACTTCCATGCGGGCCGTCGAAACGGCGGTCTCCGCAGAAGCTTTGCTCAAACCGGTGGAGGGCTGGACGAATAAATTCATCTACCCACCTTACGATTTTAGCATCGCCGATTCTATGGTAACCAATTTCCACCTGCCCAAATCCAGCCTGCTGATTATGGTCTGCGCCTTCGGCGGCTTCGAACTGGTCATGGAAGCCTATAACGCCGCCGTGAAAGAAAAATATCGTTTCTTTAGCTATGGCGATGCCATGCTCATCCTGTAAGGACACGGAAATAAATTAATCCGCCTGAAACCTGTCTTATCTGCGCGCCGCGCATCCTATTGTATTCAGTAAACCTAATTTTTAAAATATGTACTGGACGCTCGAACTGGCCTCACATCTGGAAGAAGCACCCTGGCCCGCTACAAAAGAGGAACTGATAGACTATGCCATCCGCTCCGGCGCGCCCGCACAAGTCATTGATAACCTCGAAGAACTGGAAGAAGATAACGAAATCTATGAAGGTATCGAGGATATCTGGCCTGATTATCCGCGGCATGAAGACTTTTTCTTCAACGAGGATGAATACTGACGGATAAACCGCCGCAGCCTATGCTCTTGAAAACTCCGGGAGCCGTTCCTTATTGGATCGGCTCCCGTTTTTTTTAGCAGGTAAAAAAATAAAATTAAGATTATTTGGTAATAAAATTAAAATTAAATTAATCAAAATCAATATTTTAAGTATTTTTTTAATTTTTAAAAAAATAGATTAATGCTTAAAAGTGTACTCAAAAACTCTAATCGCTGCCCTTACTTTTGTATTGTGAAATGATGCACACGCCGCATTTCCATTTCCGGGGTTCTATCTCCTTACAATACACAACTACTACGCAACCTACAAGATTCAACCCATGGATGCACAGGACAAGATTCGGTTTTTGAGCCAGTTTCAAATGCTGGCTTCGCTGCATCCGGACGAGCAGGCGCAAATTGCAGCCTGCGCCGTGTACCGCTGTATTCCGAAGCTCCAGTTTATTTATATGCCGGACGACCCCTCGGAATATGTTTACTTTCTGCTGCGCGGCAAGGTAAAGACGGGTGCTTTCTCGGCAGATGGCCGGGAGGTCATTAAAGAACTGGTGCAGCCCATGGCGATGTTCGGCGATCTGGCGCTGGCCGGCGAAACGGTGCGCACCGATTTTGCCCGTGCGATGCAAGAAGAAGCAGAACTGCTCTGCCTGCCAGTCCGGGATTTACAGGCGTTGATGCAACAGCATCAAAAACTCCTTTTCGCCTGTATGGCACACCTCAACGCGCGCCTCCGCCGGGCGGAAGACCGCCTGGCCTCGCTGGTGATGAAGGACGCCCGCGAGCGCATCATCGAATTTTTGGTGGAAACCGCCGGCAAAGAGGGCCGGCGTATCGGATTCGAAACGCTCGTAAAACACCACCTCACCCAACAAGATATCGCCAACCTGACCGGCACCAGCCGCCAAACGGTCACCTCGGTCCTGAACGATCTGCGTAAATCCAACCTGATCTATTTCAGCCGAAATAGTATTTTGATCCGAAATTTGGAACAACTGGCGTGAAAGAATGGGGGTAGGGATTGGGGATTGGGGATTTCGGATTGGGGATTGCGGGTTATTTTTGTCCTCCTATTCAGGTAATTGCTCGCCATCACCCCAATCCCCAATCCGCAATCCCCAATCTGAAATCCGAAATCCCCAATCCCCAATCCCATAGTGTTTTCCTTCTTCGGCCAAATACGATTCCGGGAATATTGCACGGGCCTCTGCGAGGTGTTGATCCAGATCCGCGTATCGGCTGGAGAAATGCCCCATCAGCAGTTTTTGGGCGCCTGCCTGCCGGGCTACTTCGGCGGCTTGGGCGGCGGTCGAATGGAGGGTAATAGCCGCTTCGGCCGATTGCGCGTTCAGAAAAGTTGCCTCGTGGTACAGCAAATCCACCCCCTGTACGGCGGCGATTACGCGATCTGAAAACGCCGTGTCGCTACAAAAAGCATAGGTGCGCGGCGGATCGGGCGGGCGCGTCAGCTCGCTGTTCGGCACGCGGGCGCCATCGGGCAGTTCCAGATCGGCGCCTGCCAGCAAATCCGGAATTTGGGTGTAGTGGATTCCATACGCCTCGATTTGATCTTTGCGCATCCGGCGGCGCTTGGGTTTTTCACGAAACAGCCAACCGGTGCACGGCGCGCGGTGGCGCAGCGGAATCGTCCAGACTTCCAATACCGGATTTTCAAAGATGCACTGCGATTGTTCTGGATCGACCTCGTGAAAAATAATTGGAAACGGCGGTTGTATCCCGCCGGCGCGGAAGGTAGCGCCGATCAGGTCGGAAAGCCCGGGCGGAGAATAAATGTGGATCGCCTGCTGCCGGCGTCGCATACAAAAGGAGCTGAGCAGGCCGGCCAGTCCAAATGAATGATCGCCGTGCAAATGGCTGATGAAAATTTGCGCCAAGCTGTCATACCGAACCCGGTAGCGATACAGTTGATGCTGCGTGCCTTCCCCGCAGTCTATTAGAAAACGGTATTTTCCGATCTTTAGCAGCTGCGCCGTAAAGTGCCGGCCCTGAAAGGGGCCACCCGATCCGTTACCAAGAATGCAAACCTCCATATTTCTATCCAATTAGTTCCCCCAATCCGCAATCCGCAATCCGCAATCCTATTACGGGAGTACGACAATATTTCTCCGCCGCGCAATTCCATTCAGCGCTTCCTTCATTTTCATTTGCACCCGCATCAGTCGGGTTGCTTCCTCGTCGTTTCCGTTCGCGAAGGCTGTTTTAATTCTTTCAGGATTGACTTTTTCGCACATTTTCCGCAGTTTTCGGAGTTTAAACATATCTACGGCGTACTCCATGTCTTTGCTGAAATTCTGCTCTGGCATTGGTTGATTTTGGAGCGGAAAGTTGTATTTTTCTTCCCAGTTGTGGGAGTAGGTCCAGGGTTCGGTAAGGAGATTGATGGCCAATTCGCGCACTGCCGGATCTGCATGATTTAGGAATAACGAGGGGTGGAGCGGGCGCGATGCTTCCAGTATCTCGAGGCATTCCCGGGCGATTTTTCCGTATAGCGGGTGGTCAAAATTATCGAGTGTATCGGCAATTTCGGAGAGGGTGAACAGGGCGACGGTGGTTTCGCCCAGGGATTCATGGCCGAATTGAATCAGCAGGCGCGCGATATCGCGTTCCTGCACTTCATCGCCGCGGCCCGGACCCTTTTCCCGGGTAGCGGGCAGTTGGGTGGCGGCATCGGGGGATTCCCAGGCTGGATTCGGCGCTGATTCTGGGAAAGCGCCATCGGAGGCCTGAATTTGCGGATTGGCGCGGTTGTTTGCGGCGCTTTCGACGTTTTTCTTCAGTCGGCGGGCGATGAGTTTGTTGCATTCGTCCACCAGGGCGGATTCTGCCACATCGAGTTGGCTGGCGCATTCCCGCAGGTACAGGTTGCGTTTGATTGGATCCGGAATGCCGGCGATACTGCCCACAATATCCTTAATCAGCGCCGTTTTTTTGATTGGATCGCCATGCGTATCCGCGAGCAGTAAATTGGTTTTGAATAGAATGAAATCTTTGGCTTCGCGGGTGAGGTATTCCCGGAAGGCTTCCGGGCCGATGCGTTGCACATAGGAGTCGGGGTCTTCGCCTTCGGGCAGCAGCACGATTTTTACGTTCAAATCCTGTTCGAGCGCCAGGTCCAGGCCGCGCAGCGCGGCTTTCACACCGGCCGGATCGCCGTCGTACAGGATTTTCAGGTTGCTCGCGTTTCTTTTAATCAGTTGCAGTTGGCCTTCGGTGAGCGAGGTGCCGCTGCTGGCCACTACATTTTCGATACCGGCCTGGTGGAGCGAGATCACATCCATATAGCCCTCTACGAGGATACACTCATCGAGTTGGCGGATGGCTTTTTTGGCTTGGAAGGCGCCATAGAGTGTCTTGTTTTTTACATAGACGGCGGTTTCCGGGGAGTTGATATATTTTGGGATCGTTTTGTCATCCGACATTGTACGGCCGGCAAAAGCGGCCACTTTTCCGGAGAGATTGTGGATTGCGAACATTACGCGTGCGCGGAAGAAATCGCGCGTACCATCCTGGCTGCACAGCCCCAGTTGTTTGAGCAGATCCAGCGCATAGCCCTCTTTTTGGGCGCAGCGC
Organism: Lewinellaceae bacterium; assembly: GCA_040383605.1. GTDB lineage: Bacteria > Bacteroidota > Bacteroidia > Chitinophagales > Saprospiraceae > M3007. The sequence goes on along the minus strand of JBEIDF010000019.1, from coordinate 11,024 downwards.
AGCAGCAGGTCGCGTGTATCGGGCGCGTAGCCCAGTCCGAAATTGCGGATAATCTCTTCGCGGAGGCCGCGTTTGCGGAAATAAGACAGGGCGACCGATTTGCCCTCGTCGGTGTCGAAAAGTTGTTCCTGGAAATGGCGCAGCGCAAAATCGTTGACGATATACAGCGAATCGGCGTGTTGTTGCTCCGCGAGTTGCTCTGGCGTGCGCTGTATCTCCTGTATTTCGATGTGGTATTTGCGGGCCAGCCATCGCAGGGCCTCCGGATAGGTGAAGCGTTCGTGTTCCATCAGGAACGTAACGGCGTCGCCGCCTTTGCCGCAGCCAAAGCACTTAAATATATTGCGCACCGGGTTGACATGAAAGGAGGGCGTTTTTTCTCCATGGAACGGGCACAGACCAAGCAGACTAACCCCGCGTTTGCGCAGGCTCACAAAATCCTCGACGACCTCTTCTATTCGAACCGCCTCGAGGATTTCCTGTACTGTTTTTGGTGGTATCATGCGCCTGTATTATTGCGCCGCCCCGCTCCTGGTTTTATCCTTCGAAGTGGAACGACAGCGTAAAGACCCTCGATTTGACTTTCTCCAGCACCGTGCTTTGCATCAGGCGGTCGTTGTACAGCAGTACGTTGTTGATGCCCTGGGAGATTTTGAATTCGGGGGAGAAAATAAAGTAGGGAAAAAAGAACTGAATCCCTGCCCCGTATTCCATTTGGAAATCGGTTGGTGCAATTTTCACCAGGCCGGCGGCTTGTCGCGTGCGGGAATCGCTCGCCACGTCGAACACGTATTTTACGCCGCCGATCAGGAAAATACGAAAATCGTGATACGGCGCGGATTTGTAGCGCACATGAAAGGGCATTTCTACCAACACGGATTCGATTCGGCGGGTGACCGACTGCGTGCTTTCACCGGGCGGTGCGTACCGGATATTGCGTTCGGCGAAAGACAGGGTTGGGAGAAACCGCAGGTCGAAATAATCCCCCAGTTTCAGGTTGGATACGATGCCGAGGTTGAACCCCGGACCATTAACCCCTTCCGCGCGGCTGAACGAATCGTTCAGGATAAAATCCCGCGAGTGGTTGATCCGGAAATCGCTTTGATTGTACCCGAGCGTGATACCGAAATAGTACTGCTTGGCTTGAAAATCCAGGTAGTTGTAATTGCCCTGATTATGCTGCGCGCTAAGCCGTCCGGCGCACAGGAGGAGCAGGAGCAGGAGCGCCGGTGGCAGGAGGCGTGTGCTCAGGGTTTTTGAGCCGTATAAATGGAGCAAATGCCCAGCGTAAGTCGTCTGCATATCGGATGAGAATAGCCGGTTTTTTTTAAAATATCGAGAAAATGATCGCCGTCCGGGAAGGCCTGTACGCTTTCAAAAAGATACGTGTAGGCGCGGGTATCCCGACTTGTTAAACGTCCGATCCAGGGTAAAACGTATTTAAAGTAGGTATTATAGAGTTGTTTAAATGGAAAAACATGCGGCCGGGAAAACTCCAGGATCACGATTGTCCCGCCGGAGCGCAACACACGCCGCATTTCGGAAAGGCCTTTTTCAAGATGTTCGAAATTTCGGACGCCGAAGGCTACTGTGACGGCATCGAAGCTTTCATCTTCGAAGCGCAGTTGCTCGCTGTCGCCGGTTTCCAGCGTGATAACATCCGTTAATCCTTGTTTTTTAATCTTCACACGGCCGAAGTCCAGCATCTGGTTGGAGATATCAATTCCGGTGATGTGTTCGGGGTGCAGCATGTTGGCGGCCAGCATCGCGACGTCGGCGGTGCCGGTGGCCACGTCCAGGAGACGGCGTGGTTTTTTTTCCTTTAGCAGCGACAAAGCGGTTTTTCGCCACCAAACGTCCACGCCCAGCGACAACACGCGGTTTAACAGGTCGTACCGTGGTGCGATACGATCGAACATCTGTGTTACCTGCTCTTTTTTCCCTTCTTCGGAAAGGTAGGGCGTTACTATATTTTTATCAGTCATCATGTAAGAATGCAAAAGTACGAAAAGTGCGGCCGCGCGCGCATATCAATCTCTCAGATCAATATTTTCCACAATTTCGAGTCCGTATCCGATGAATCCGGCGCGGGGGCGCGGATTATTGGTGAGCAGGCGGATTTTGGCGATACCGAGGTCGCGGAGTATTTGCGCGCCGACGCCGAAGTCTTTGTTGCCTGGGCTCGACTGGAGTTGAAATTTTTCCAGATCGCCTTCGTCGGACAGTTGTTTGTACTGTTGCAATTTGGCGAGCAGGTTACTTTTATCGCTTTGTCGGAGGTACACAAACGCGCCGCGACCTGCTGCTGCGATTTGGCTGAGCGCGCGGGCGACCTGTGCGCTGCTGTCGTCGAGCAGGGTGCCGAGGATGTCGCCGGTTTCCGTGGAAGAATGTACCCGCACCAGCACCGGGTCGTTTTCGGTCCATTCGCCTTTTCGGAGCGCGAGGTGGCAGTCTCCGCTGCTGATATCGGTGTAGGCGACAGCCTCGAACTCGCCGTAAATCGTTTGCATTTTAGTGGAGAATTCGCGGCGTACGAGGCGTTCATGGCGCATGCGATAGGCGACCAGGTCGTCTATGGAGATAATTTTTAAATCCAGTTTTTGGGCGAGTTCCAGTAGTTGGGGCAGGCGAGCCATGGAACCGTCTTCATTCAAAATTTCGACGAGGACGCCGGCGGGGTAGAATCCGGCCATAACGGCCAGGTCAACGGCGGCTTCGGTGTGTCCGGTTCGGCGCAGTACGCCGCCCGATTTGGCGCGCAAGGGGAATATATGGCCTGGGCGGGCAAAATCGGAGGGTTTAGCCAAGGGATTGGTGAGCCACCGGATGCCGGTTGCGCGGTCGTACGCGCTGATGCCCGTGGTGCAGCCGTGGCCGATGAGGTCAATGGACACCGTGAAAGCGGTTTCGTGCAAGGCGGTATTGGCGCTGACCATGAGATTGAGCCCCAATTCGTCCGCGCGTTTTTCTTCGATCGGCGTGCAGATCAGCCCGCGTCCGCGCGCGGCCATAAAATTAATAATTTCCGGCGTAACCGTTTCGGCGGCACAGATAAAATCGCCTTCGTTTTCGCGGTTTTCATCGTCCACGACGATGATGACTTTCCCTGCACGCAGGTCGGTAATGGCGGATTCAATCGTATCTAACGGACTCAATCGTGTAAATTTTTATGTGATAAAAAAAGAATACAACTATCCAAGAGTATGTCTGAAATTATATTCTCGGCTAATATGAAAAGGTATTTTAGACGTGCTCTAATATCGTTCGGTTCGTTCCCAGACATTATCCCGGACGCCCCGGCGCCATTTTACAAAACCGGCAATCAGGGCGGCGTTCATAGCGAGGAAATAAGCGAGGTGTTTCAGGACAGGCAGTTGGATTCGGAAACTTTGCGCCAGGCGGTCTAGCAGCGGGATACCGAACAGCGCAAAGCTAAACAACCAAAACAAGGCTTGGAAAAATTGGTTTTGAAAAGCCAGCCAGGCGCAGGAAAACCAAGCGGCTGCAATAAAAAAGCCGCCCAGCCAGCGGAGGATTTTATGTGAAATGAATGCGAAACCGAGGGCGCAGAACGGCCGGAAGGCCCAGCGCCGGAACCGGGCCAGGTTCTGAAAATTGCCTGCCGCGATGCGTTTTTTGCGCTTGAATTCATCGCGTATGCGGTGGGTAGCGCCCTCGTAACAAATCGCCTCGAGTTCGTTGATTGCGGCATATCCGCGTTCCAGTACGCGAAAAACGAGATAAAAGTCATCAACGAGCGAATTGGGGGGCACCGGTTCAAAGAGATCGGAGCGGAGCGCATAGCAACCCCCAAAGGGCCCGATCATTTTGCCCCACAGTTTACCTTCAGCATGTTTGAGCAACACCTCGCCGCTCAGGTATTGCGCTTCGCTTCGGCTGATGCCCTCCCGGCGAAGTCCGATCCCGCGCATGTGGGCGTCCACAACGCCGATTTGCGGGTTTTTGAAATGCCTGATCAATCGCCAGAGGGCGTCTGGTTCGGGCATTGCGCTGGCGTCTGTAAGCAGGAATACATGTCCGGCGCCGGCGGGGTATTCCGTCAGCGCGCGCGCCGCCAGTTCGTTGATCACTGGGGGCTTGCCCCGGCGGATGGCGAAGGGAAAGAATTCGATGCGGGGGTCTTTTTGGGCGAAATCGGCGACGATGGCATTGGTTTGGTCAGATGAGGCGTCTGATCCGATGTAAAAACGGAGCAAGGCAGCAGGGTATTGCAGGGCTTGCAGCGCGTGCATTTTTTCCGCAATGACTTTTTCTTCATTGTGGAGCGACATGAGCACCGTTACACGGGGCAGGTCGGTATCGTCCGAGGCGAATTGAAGGGTATTGCCCGGCAGGGCGGAGGCGGCAAGGCGAACCAACAGGGGGTATAACACATAGGTGTGCAGCAGGGCTGCCACGCAGAGTGCAAAGAGGAGGTAGGCCAAGAGCGTCATGGGGCAAAGATAAGGGGTTCCTGCAGAATACGCGGAGGGGTTCCCGCAGAATACGCGGAGAGCGCGGAGATTATTTGTAGGGTGGGGTAGTGAACGGCGGGCGATTATTTTTGTTCAAATGTGCGTTTTAAACCAGGGTATATGGATAATTGGAATAAATTGACTCCGGAGGAGGCATACGTTATAGAGCAGAAGGGTACGGAGCGCGCATTTACGGGCGCGTACTGGAACCACAAAGGCGCGGGTGTGTACGCTTGCCGGCGCTGCAATGCCGCGCTGTATCGCGCTGCCGACAAATTTGACTCGGGTTGCGGCTGGCCATCCTTCGACGATGAAATTCCGGGGGCGGTGATTCGGAAACCGGATAACAGTTTTGGGATGCGTCGGGTAGAAATAGTATGCGCCGGTTGCAACGGCCATTTAGGCCACGTATTTGAAGGCGAGCGCATGACGCCGAAAAACGTCCGGCATTGTGTGAATTCCCTTTCGCTGCGGTTTATTGCAGATAAATCCTGAGAGTATGTCTAAAATTATGTTTCTCGCTAATATGAAAGTCTTTTTCAGCCATACTTTGTTCCTTTTTTTCGCCGTAATTAGTCCCATTACGCCTGCAAAAAGCGCCTTGTCTGGCTAAAACCCCCTTTTCATATTAGCAGAGAATATAATTTTAGACACGCTCTGATCAGACGATTTTGGCGATTGCCGCTACGGCCCGATCCACCTCCTCGCGGGTATTGTAGTGCGAGAAGGAGAAACGCACCACTTTGCGGCCGGTCGGCACACCGATGGCCTCCAGGACGTGGCTGCCCTTTTCCGTGCCGCTGGAACAGGCGCTACCGCCCGATGCGCTGATGCCTGCGATATCGAGATTGAGCAATAGCAGCTCATTTTTTGGGGCTGGCGGGAAGGATACGCTGAGGACGGTATAAAGGGCCGCACCTTCCAGATCGCCGCAGAATTCCACGCCGGGTATGGCGTCTCGCAGTTGCCGGATCATTTGGGCGCGCAGATCTTCGATATGCGCCCGGCGGACGTCCATCTGTTCGTAGGCGGCTTCGAGGGCTTTGGCCATCCCGATGATTCCGTATATATTTTCGGTGCCGCCGCGCATGTTGCGTTCCTGCGAGCCGCCGTCAATGAAGGGTTTAATTTTCACTTCGGGATGGATATAGAGAAAACCTATGCCTTTTGGGCCGTGAAATTTGTGCGCGGCGCCGGATAGAAAATGCACAGTTGTCTTGCTGAGGTCAATCGGGAAATGCCCCACGGTCTGCACGGTATCAGAATGCAGTAAGGCGTTGTGTGCCGTGCACAGCGCGGACACCCTGTCCAGATCGGTGATTGTTCCAATTTCATTATTGGCGTGCATCAGGGATACCATGGTGCGCTTGTCCGGATTCGATTGCAAGGCATTTTCGAGCGCCGCTAAGTCCACCCGGCCGCGGTTATCTACCGGAAGCCAGATGATTTCCACGCCCTGGGTGCGGGCTACGGTCTCCATGGCATGCAGGCCGCAGTGGTGTTCGGTTGGACTGCTGATGATGCGGCGCACGCCTAAATCGCGGACGGCGCACTTGATGGCCGTATTATTGCTTTCCGTGCCGCCGGAAGTAAAGAATACCTCTGCCGTACCGGCGCCGATACAGCGCGCCACCGTTTTGCGTGCCGTCTCAATGGCGGCGCGGGCGGCGCGGCCTTCTGCATGGATGCTGGAGGGGTTGCCGTACAGCTCCCGCATTGCTTGCAGGATTGCCTCGATCACCACCTCGCTGATTGGGGTAGTTGCGGCGTTGTCGAAATATATTCGTGGGTTGGCCATGGCAGGATAATTATGTTGTTCAGGAGGAGGTCAGTTTGCGTAGGGCGTCCAGCATGTGGCGGCGCGTTTCCTTTCTTTGGTACTGTTCCGGTTCGGCGGCGCGTTCGCGGCAATCTGCGATGGGGCAGCGTTCGCAGGTGACATTTACGGCTGCCTGGGGAATCTCGGGGTCGTTCCAGAAACGGATCAGTCGTTTGGCTTGTTCGTCGAGCAGAATTCCGATGGTGATACTCACGTTGCGGTTGGGGGTCGGGTAGCCGTGTTTGGCCACTGAGAGGCAGAGATACTCCTGATCTGTATCCATAAATCGAGCGCGCTGGACGCCCGTCAGCAGTTCGCCCGCCCGGTCGTTTAATTTTAGTTTGCGCAGCAAAGCCAGTGAAATCCAGCGCCGGCAGTAGTGTTCATTGAGTCCGGAGGCGTGCGGTTCGTGTCGCCTGTTGAGGTGGAGTTCCTTATCAATTTCGAATCGGTCTCGATCCAGTTCGTGGACGACGCGGAGGAAGAACATTTTCGACAGGCCGAATTCCTGGGCGAGCAGGTTAAAGCGTTGGAACAGTACCTCCGGACTGGCCTGGTATTTGGTAATCAGGTGCAGCAGCAGTTGGCTGTTCCAGGTAGTTTGGTTGAATAGGATCCCAACATCGCGGACGAAGGCGTGGCGATTGATCAAAATCGCCACCGAAAAATAGGTCGCCAGATAATTATTGAGGGCTTCCTCAAAGGAATTCACGCGCAGCATTCCGGCGCACAGCGGGCGGTCGCGCAACTGCAACACATTAAATCCCAGTTCTTTTGCCAAATAGAAAGCGCGTTGTCGGTCGTTGAGTTGCGGATTCAGCAGTAGCCGTCGGCGTTTAGGGACGAAGACGGTGCGCAAATTTTTCAGTTCCGGGTATTTTTCCGGATCCAGGGATTCGAGGCGGTACGCGAAATTTTTTGTGAGCAGCTCGGCCAGCGCTTGCGCCGTCACGCCGCCATTGTCGGGCAGGTGATGCGTCCGGACGAATTCTTCGGCTGCATTCTCCACTTCTTCGAAGTAGTTCATGCGGAGTTCCTGGTAGGCGCGCAGGGCGGAAAAAAAGAAGTGTTCGTCGCGCAGCGCATAATTTCGGGCGATTTCCAGCAGCGCGGAGATAAACGCATTCACGCGATCGGGCGCGCGGGCGATGATTTCGACGACTTGTTGGAGTTCAATGCCGAAAAGTTCCAGCGGCAGTTCGTTCAGAAAATTGCTTTGAAGCAGCTGGCCCAGCGGCGCCAGTTGTTTGGTGAGTTCCGGCGAAGCCAGAAAATCCGGCGTGACGTCCAACGCGGCGGCCAATTTTCTTAAATTCGCAGGCTGTGGGTATTTTTTCCCTTTTTCGATCTCGTTGAGGTAGGAGGTCGAGATACCGGTTCGCCGGCTGAGTTCGTCAAAGTTCCAACCTTTTTCCTGTCGGAACTGTCGGACTTTCAGACCAAGGGTGATGCGTTGAAATTGCGCTTTGGCCATAGTGACAGCAAAAGTAAAAAGTATTCATTTCTCGAGCACAAATTTTTGGATTGGGGATTGGGGATTTCGGATTGGGGATTTGGGCGATGGCGGGTTATTTCTTGCGATCTTGACAAAAATAACCCGCCATCGCCCAAATCCCCAATCCGCATTCCCAAATCCGCAATTCTGTTGTATTTTTGCCGATCAATCATCTTTTTACACTATTAAGCGATGCGTCAACCTATTGTTGCGGGAAACTGGAAAATGAACCTGAGCCTGGAGCAGGGGCTTGAATTGGTTCATTCGGTATTAGAAAAAATTGGATCGCCGAAGGCGCGGGTCATTTTTGCCCCGCCGTTTCCTTATTTACAGGCCATTGCCGGTTTGGCTGCCGGGCGGGAAAACATTTTTATTGCGGCGCAGAATTGCCACCAGGAGGAGAAGGGAGCGTTCACCGGCGAAGTTTCCGCCGACATGCTGCGTTCGGTCGGCGCCGCCTACGTGCTGATCGGGCATTCGGAGCGGCGGCAGTATTTTAACGAAACCAACGAAGTGCTGGCCGCGAAGGTCAGGCATGCCTTGTCGAAAGGCTTGCAGCCCATTTTTTGTTGTGGTGAGCCGTTGGTGATCCGGGAGCAAGGGAATCATATTCCATACGTGGCTGGGCAATTGGACGCCGGACTTTTTGAACTTTCGGAGGCGGATTTTCGTCAGATTATCATCGCGTACGAGCCAATCTGGGCTATTGGCACGGGCCGTACGGCGGGCAGTGATCAGGCGCAGGAGATGCACGCGGCGATTCGGAAATTAATTGCCGACCGGTATGGCGCGGCAGTTGCGGAAGACACTGCCATCCTATACGGCGGCTCCTGCAACGCGCAAAACGCTGCCGAGTTGTTTGGAATGCCCGATGTGGACGGCGGGCTTATCGGCGGTGCTTCGTTGAAAGCGGAGGATTTTGCCGCGATTGTGGGGGCTTGTTGAGCCCAAAACAGAAGGAATAAACCCCTTAGTATCTGAAGTTCAGGGGTTTGGTGATGGGGTCAAGATTCATGGAATCCACGGTAGCGGGTGTCACGCGGATATCCGTGCGCACCAGTTTGTTTTTAGCCGTCACAATACCGAAGCCGGCGCCGGCTGGTTGAAGGTTTGTGAACGTGCTGATAATTTCAGCGCCGGTAATCCCTGCGTTGGCTTGGGCGGTGATTTGGTAGTCTTCAATTTCCTTTCCGCCGCCTTCGATAATGATTTCGACGTTTTCGAAATACCGGAAGTGGCCAATATTCGCCGGCGGAATTTTTTCCGCTAAAAAGCGGAAAAATGCTTGTCCGGAAGCGGCGATTTTAGCGCGGTACAAACCCGGGCCGACTGGCGCTTCTTCGCGTTTGGTATTGCCGACGAACCATTCGAGCGTTTCGCGTTTAAGCAGGTTGCCATTGGAGTCTTCCTCCCGGTACCGCACCCGTAAATTTACAGTAAAGAGCACCCCGTTGACGTCTGTACGCCAGATAATATTCGTTGGCAGTTGGCTTAAAAACCCAATGGTCACCGGAATTAGCTGCGGATTCGGCTCGGTTGGGATAAAATCTCTTGGGATTGCCGCTTCGGCAAAAACCGGGCTGCTACCGTCTTTAAATTCGAGGGTGATGCGGTAGGTGGCGCCCGGTTCCAATCCGCCGAACTGCGCGGGTTTGATCTTATACAGCCAGTTTGGGCTTGTGGCGAAGATGCCCGAATCCCGGGTGATGCCTTCCAGCACGCCATCTACGCGGTTTAGTGGATACCGTTGTTGCGTGCCGACTTTTTGGATATAGACGTCAATTGCGTTAGGGTCGTAATAAATCGAATCGGGTTGTTGTGCGGCGACCAGGGCGCTGCCGTCCGGGTCGAGAAAGGCCTTTTCTACCCGTACATAGTGTGCGGTATCTTTGGGCGACAGCATGGCGTACATCACGGGGATGTTTTTCCAGGGAGCGGCGATTTCAAAATCGTTGGAGCAGGCGGCCAGCAACATGCCCGCAAGGGGCAAGCAAAGCAGTAATTTTCTCATGACGTACGTTTAAGCGAGGCAAAAATAGCGTTTTCCGGCTAAGTGCGCGGAAAAAGTCTTGCTATGCTAATACAGGACACCATTTGCTGCTTTTAGACCCTGTCCGGGATTTCCTCGTCGAGTCAAAAATGGCTTGTTTTTAGCTATTTTTGACTCTGCGAGGAAATCCCAGACGTAGTCTAATGTCTACAATTTGATCAATCGCTTGGGCGCTAAGTTCCGGTCGGAGGATACCACAATATAAACTCCTGGGGCAAAGTCCGCCAGGTCTGTGATGTGTAATCCGCCCGTGGTTTCAAAGGAATATACCGTAACGCCGTGCATATTGATGAACGAAATGGTACGGCTTTCCGTAGAAGCGGGCGTCTCCATCAGTACCCGATCTGTCGCAGGATTTGGATACAGCATCATTTCCGACACTTCGTTGTCCGGTTCCCTGGAGATCGTCTGCAAATCGTCCTCCTCGGCGCTTATGGCAATTTCAAATTCGTCCGTTACCGAAAATTCTTCTTGTGTCGGCGCGGGCGAAAGCATAGGTGCACAAGGACTTCCCGTCGTATTACCTCTGATTTTAAAGGTATATGTGCTCCGTGCCGGATCATTACTAATTATACTGATTGTAGCTTCATGGCAGCCGGCAGCCGTCGGGCGATAGCGGATTCTCAGGGTCGTTGATCCGTTCACGCCGATGAGTGCCGCGGGTTGTATCGTGACAGCAAACATTGCCGCTCCCGGCCCGCTTATCACCGCCCGGGGATTTCCCGACAGACTCAGTTGTGCCGCAGCGCCCAGGGCGCCGGGGTTTCGCACCGAGAAGGTGCGCTCCAGCGTGGAGTTCAGGCTTCGCGTGCCGTAGTCCGTAAGATTTCCGGAAGATACCGTTGTAGAGCCGCTTGGGATATCAATACTGTTGCCCGTAACCTGCATACGAGGAGTTGGCCCGTCCCCCAGGGCAAACGCATCAAATTCCAAGCGTTTTTTCCCGATATTGATCTGACAATGCACATCTGTTCCGCTTTATGTTTACACTAATTTTTTCAGTTTGTGCTTTCAAGAGGTTGAGCGCCATTTTTCGAATCCTAGAAAAGTTTTGTGCTGCATTTCGGACTCGTTTTCTGCTTTGATCTTCACCGAAGATGACATCCAGCGACCAGTGCAATTGATTTTCCACGTTCCAATGGGATCGTATAAGTCTATTAAATGCCTGGGAATCGGCGACTA
>JBEIDF010000018.1:0-34302 GCA_040383605.1 Lewinellaceae bacterium | reverse complement strand
TCGCTAATATGAAAGTCTTTTTTAGCCATACTTCGTTCCTTTTTTTCGCCGTAATTAGTCCCATTACGTCTGCAAAAAGCGCCTTGTCTGGCTAAAAAATCCTTTTCATATTAGCAAAGAATATAAATTTAGACATGCTCTTAGCGAGCGGGTTGCGTTTGTGCCCAAAAAGGGGCTACAACACCTAGTGCTCAGAAGCCTTCCCTACAGTTCGAATCGCAGGTGCTTCACCGTAGTGCCCTTGTAGATCAGTTGCTTGAGCGAATCCACGCCGACGGACAAGTGCATGTCGGCGAAGCTGCTCGTTACCTTGCGGTCGCTGGCCTCTGTTTTAATCCCTTCCGGGGTCATTGGCATATCGCTGACGAGCAGCAGGGCGCCGGCGGGGATATGATTTTTGAAAGCGGCGACAAAGATGGTAGCCGTTTCCATATCAATTGCGATGCAGCGGAGGTCGCGCAGGCGTTGTTTGAAATCTTCGCGGTGTTCCCAGACCCGTTTGTTGGTGGTATAGACCACGCCCGTCCAGTAGTCGCGGTCGTAATCTCGGATGGTGGTGGACACTGCTTTTTGCAGTGCGAAGGCCGGCAGCGCGGGTACTTCCGGCGGCAGGAAGTCATCGGAAGTACCTTCGCCGCGGATCGCTGCGATCGGCAGGATGAGATCGCCGATCTGATTTTTTCCGGTTTTCAGTCCGCCGCATTTGCCGAGAAACAGGACGGCGTTGGGTTGGATGCACTCCAGCAAATCCACGATCAGGCCGGCGTTGGGGCTTCCGATCCCGAAATTGATGATCGTGATATTATCGGCGGTGGCGGCCTGCATGGGTTTATCGGCGCCATACACGTCCACGCCGTGTTTTTCGGCGAACATGCGGACATAGTTGCCAAAATTCACCAGCAGGACGTATTGGCCGAAGCCCTCCAGCGGCATACCGGTGTATCGCGGCAGCCAGTCGCGCGCGATCCGGTTTTTGGCTTCTTTTTCGGCCTGTTGGTTGCGGACGGCGAGATCGTTCAAATCAGCCTGTTCGAGTGGCGGGCGGTGTTCTAATTCGGACATAAGTAACTATTTTCCGGGCAACATAGCGGGGCGTTGTACAGCCATTATTTCCTAGCGGTTCATAGATTCCAGGAAATCCTCGTTGCTGCTGGTATTCAGCATGTGTTTTTTCATAAACTCCATAGCTTCTTCCGGTTTCATATCGGCCAGGTGGTTGCGGAGAATAAACATCCGCTGCAGCGTATCCCGGTCGAGCAGCAAGTCTTCGCGGCGCGTGCTGGATTTTGTCAGGTCAATACTTGGGTACAGCCTGCGGTTGGCCAGATTCCGGTCGAGTTGCAGTTCCATATTGCCGGTGCCTTTAAATTCTTCGAAGATCACCTGATCCATTTTGGAGCCGGTATCAATCAGCGCCGTGGCGAGGATCGTCAGGGAGCCGCCATTTTCGATTGCGCGGGCGGCGCCAAAGAATTTCTTGGGTTTTTGCAGGGCGGTAGCTTCCACACCACCGGAGAGCACCTTGCCGGAGGCGGGCGCCACCGTATTGTAGGCGCGGGCCATCCGGGTGATGGAATCGAGCAGGATGACGACGTGGTGCCCGCATTCCACCATGCGTTTTGCTTTTTCGAGCACGATATTGGCGAGGCGGACGTGGTTATCGGCGGATTCGTCGAAGGTCGAGGCAACCACTTCGGCGTTTACGCTGCGGCGCATATCTGTCACCTCTTCCGGGCGTTCATCTATGAGCAGGATGATGACATAACACTCCGGGTGGTTTTTGGTGATGGCGTTGGCGATATCCTTGAGCAGGAACGTTTTGCCTGTTTTGGGTTGCGCCACGAGCAGCCCGCGTTGGCCTTTGCCGATGGGCGTGAAGAGCTCGATGATGCGGTTGCCGAAATCACGCCCCGTTGGACTGACAATCAGGTTGAACTTTTTGGTCGGGAACAGCGGCGTCAGGTAATCGAAGGGTACGCGGTCGCGCACATCTTTTGGATCCAGGCCGTTTATTTTATTGACTTTCAGGAGGGCAAAGTATTTTTCGCCCTCTTTGGGTGGGCGTACGGTTCCGCTGACGGTGTCGCCTGTGCGCAGGCCGAAGAGTTTGACCTGGGCTGGGGAGACGTATATATCGTCGGGGCTGGTTGCGTAATTATAGTCTGGTGCGCGCAGGAATCCATAGCCGTCGGGCATCATTTCCAGGGTACCTTCGCCGTCAATAATGCCGTCGAGTTCGACGTCGAACTTTTCTTTAGCGATCACCGGCATGACCTCCTGTTCCGTTTCCTGGCGCTGCGGGCGTCGGGTTTCCTGGTCTGGCCGGGGAGATTCCTGGCCTGCGCCCTGCTGGCCGCGGACGAAGAGCAGATCATCTTCCTCCTCCCCTGCAATTATTTGCGCGGCGCCCTCTTCCTGTTCGCGGGTAAGCTTTTCTGCCTCCGGATCTACCAGGGCCGGGTTTCGCGGGTGTTGGCGGCGGTCGCGGAAATTTCGGTCGCGGAAGTTGCGGTCGCGTTCGTTGCGGTCAAATCGTTCATTGCGATCGCGGGGCTGTTGTTCGCGGGGTTGTTGTTCGTTGCGATCGCGGGGCTGTTGTTCGCGGGGTTGTTGTTCGTTGCGATCGCGTGGTTGTTGTTCGCGGGGTTGTTGTTCATTGCGATCGCGTGGCTGTTGTTCGCGGGGTTGTTCATTGCGGTCGCGGAAATTTCGATCACGCCGTTGGAATCGGTCTTTGAAATCGCCTTCGCCCTGTCGGGTTTCACGCGGCGGCTGGGGCCGCTCCGGTGCGTCTTGAGGTGCTTCCGGTGCGGGTTTTTCGGCGGTCGGCGGTTTCTTGGCGGGTGGTTGCGGTGGATTTGGGCTAATGCGGCTGCGTTTTCCGCGCGCATTATTTTCATCTTCGGCGGGCTGTTCGGATTTTTCCGGCACGGCGCGTCGGACGACTATTTTCCGGCCGGGCGCGGGTTCTTCCACGACTGGGACGAGCTCGCCGCCGGTTTTTTTTCCGGCGAGGGCCTGTTCGTCGAGGATTTTATACACTAAATCTTGTTTGGTAAGACGGTGGTATCCTTTAATATTGAGCTGCTGTGCGATGTCTTTCAGCTCGGATACCAGCATGCCATTCAGTTGAAGAATGTCGTACATGAGGGATGATCGTAAAATGGGAACGTAAGTAAAATGAGCGCGTCGAGTCCGATTGTCAGGACTGGAAGCTGTTAAGTTGTTTGATATGCAAATTGAATACGTCGGATGGAGAGCATAATCTCGGTGCGTACCGGTTTCTTTTGGAGTAGGATCATGCGGCGGGGTGCGTGGCGGCAAGATCGGGACGCCACAAATAAAACGGGGATTTTTTACAGGCGTGTATTCGGGACTGATTACCCGCTAAAAAACCTGTTATCTTTTTTATGATGGAGCCCGAAAAAAAGGCTTTTAATCGGAAAATTCCGCACACAGCAGAATCATGATGCAACAAAGGTAGCGCTTTTTTTAATTTCACCCTATCTTGCGCCAAAATTTTATTGTTTTCGCCGGAAATTTGCGTCCAAAATTGTGTTTTTTTTTAATATATTCTTTTTTTAGACCGTTTTCAGGCGTGGCGAGATCGCATTTTTTTCATCTACATTATATTATTGCGCACAGAACATGTTGCAGGTAAAAATTATCCAGGAAGAAAAAAGCCGGATTATCAGCGGTTTAAAGAAACGCAACTGGCAGGCAAAACAGCTCAAAGTCATTGATCAAATTTTGGAGGTGGACGAGCGCCGCAGACAAACGCAAAAGGCGCTCGACGACACGCTCGCGGAGCTCAATCGGGCCTCCAAGCAGATCGGACAGCTCATGGGACAGGGCAAAAAAGACGAAGCGGAGGCGCTCAAGGCCCAGGTCGCCGTTGGCAAAGAGCAATCCAGAATCCTGGAAGATCTGCTGCGCGGGTTGGAATCTGAATTGCAGGAACTGCTTTATACCGTGCCCAACTGCCCGCATAAAAGCGTCCCTAAAGGCGCCGGCGCAGAGGATAATAAGGTGTTCCGCGCTTGGTCGAAGCCATTCCCGGAACTCTCTGCGGACGCGCTGCCGCACTGGGATTTGGCCAAAAAATACGATCTGTTTGATTTTGAGTTGGGCGTAAAACTCACCGGCGCCGGTTTTCCGGTCTATCGCGGGAAGGGCGCGAAGTTGCAGCGCGCATTGATTCAGTTTTTTCTGGATGAAAATATCCGGGCAGGATACGAGGAATTTTTGCCCCCGCATCTGGTGAACGAGGATACGGCCCGGGGTACCGGCAATCTACCCGATAAAGAAGCCCAGATGTACGCCTGCGAACGCGATAATCTGTATCTCATTCCTACCGCCGAGGTGCCGGTGACGAATATCTGGCGCGGCGAAATTCTGTCTGAAAAGGATCTGCCCGTAAAAGCAACGGCCTACACGCCCTGCTTTCGGCGCGAGGCGGGCGCCTGGGGCGCGCACGTGCGCGGCCTCAACCGGGTACACCAGTTCGACAAAGTAGAAATTGTGCAGATCGAGCACCCGGATCGGTCTTACCAGGCGCTGGCCGAAATGCTGCGCCACGTATCCAAACTCCTGACCAAACTCGAACTGCCGTACCAGGTTTTACTCCTTTGTGGGGGGGACATGGGTTTTTCTTCCGCCAAAACCTTCGATTTCGAAGTGTGGTCGGGCGCTCAAAAACGCTGGCTGGAGGTGAGCTCGGTATCGAATTTCGAAACTTTCCAGAGCAACCGTATGCAGCTGCGTTTCCGCGACGCCAACGGAAAAATACAGTTGGCGCATACGCTCAACGGCTCGTCGCTGGCGCTGCCGCGCATTTTGGCCGCCCTACTGGAAAATCATCAGACGCCGGCGGGTATCCGCATTCCAAAGGCGCTGCAGAAATATACAGGCTTCAAGATAATTGAATAAGCGCTTGTGCAAAACACCCGTCGCGCGCAGGATTTTTTTGTTGCGCTCAAAAATCCTGAACTTGCTTGGGCAAAAAATTGTTAGATAATCGTGCATCTTTGCAATATCGTTTTGTCAAACCTTTCACCAAACAACATGCATATATGGGCTTAATGATCATTAGCGTAGTTTTCACTGTAATTGGAATGATTCTCAGCAGCACGCTGCGGAGCAAATTTGCCAAGTATAGTGAGATGCCGCTTCCCAACAACATGAGCGGCGCCGAAATTGCCGCCGCCATGCTCCGCCACTACGGTATCTCCGAGGTAGATGTCATTCAGGTAGATGGCCAGTTAACCGACCACTACAACCCGCAAAATAGAACAGTCAACCTTAGCCGGGAGGTATATCATGGCCGCAACGTAGCTGCTGCTGCCGTTGCCGCGCACGAATGCGGGCACGCCGTACAGCACGCCACCGCTTACAGTATGCTGCAGATGCGCTCTGCCTTGGTGCCGATCGTCAATGTGGCTGCCAGCCTGCAACAGTACCTGTTCATGGGCGCACTGGTGGGCCTCTATTTTACCAAGCAGCCGTTGCTTATGCTAATCGCCCTGGGTGCTTTCGGCGTAACCGCCCTGTTTAGCCTGGTGACCCTGCCGGTAGAGTTCGACGCCTCCCGCCGCGCATTGGCCTGGCTGGATCAAACCGGTATCACCCGCGGTGAAACATACGACGGCGCAAAGGACGCGCTGACCTGGGCGGCTATGACCTATGTTTCTGCCGCACTGGCCGCACTCCTCCAATTTATTTATTTGTTGCTGCTGTTTTTTGGCCGCAGAGAGTAAAAAACGCGCTGTGGAGTATGCTCTAACGGCTCCCCCATCGAAAAAGGTGTCTCATCCCCCCGCTGATAAAATTATGTTTTTCCAGTGGGTTGGCGAGACACCTTATTTATATTAGACGATCATGTGAAATTGTCATACTAATCTTTAGATCGCCAACTTTATGTCCTCCCGACAGATTCAACTGTTCCTTGTTGCGCTTGCGCTGCTTGTTACGTTCGCCTGGTATCAATACCGCAAGCCTCGGTTCGTCGCAGGCGAAGTCGTCCCACCGTTCACCGCTACGCTTTTAAACGGGCAAACGATTGCGTTTGATGAATTCAAAGGTAAATATGTGCTGATTCAATTCTGGGGCAGCTGGTGCGGCCCTTGTCGCGCGGAAAATCCGTTGCTGGTCGAGTTGTACAATAAATACCACAATCGCGGATTTGAAATTTTCAGTATCGGTGTCGAACAAAACGCACAGGCCTGGCAGCGCGCCATTGCCCGCGATGGCCTGACCTGGCCCTACCATACTGCCGATATGAAACGGTTCGACGGCGAACTGGCAAAAATGTTCAATATTCACTCGATTCCCTCAACGTTTTTGGTTGATCCAATGGGCTGGATTATCCGGGTGAACCCGGATCCGTCAGAAATAGATCGCATTTTGTCGGAAAAACTGTAGGCTGCCTGCCAAAATGACACCGCAATACAGCGGGCATAAAAATTGCAGCGCATCTTCGGGTTAAAAATAAGGTGATATGCCCATTAAAAATCCATTCAAAAAGCAAGCGATCATGACGGAGAAAGACACGCAAACCCCGGAACAAGAGCCAACGCTTCCGGAACAGGAAACAATGCAAGAATCGGAGGCACAGCCGCCAATGGAACCGGACGTCCGCCGCCGGGCACTCGAAACTGCCCAAAAGGAGCTGGAGGAGATGCGGTCGAATTATTTGTACCTCATGTCCGATTTCGAGACGTTTAAAAGAAATGCCTCCCGCGAACGCCTTGATCTCATACAAACGGCCTCCCGCGAGCTCATGACTGCGCTGTTGCCGGTACTCGATGATTTCGACCGCGCAGCAAAGAGCGACGGCGGCCTGCCGGAAGGCGTGGCCTTGGTTCACCACAAATTATTGAATATCCTCCAAACAAAAGGACTCAGGCCCGTCGAAACACAGCCTGGTGACGAATTCAACGCCGATACCCAGGAGGCAGTAGCAGAAATCCCCGCCGCTTCGGAGGAAGCCCGCGGTAAAATTGTGGACGTGCTGGAAAAAGGTTTCTTCCTCGGCGATCGGATTATTCGCTTCGCTAAAGTAGTCGTCGGAAAATAATACACCATGGCAAAACGCGATTTTTACGAAGTGCTCGGCGTGCCCCGGACTGCCGGCGCAGACGAGATCAAAAAGGCTTACCGCAAAAAAGCCGTGGAATACCATCCGGATAAAAATCCGGGCGATAAAGCGGCAGAAGAAAAATTTAAAGAGGCCGCTGAAGCGTACGAAGTACTCAGCGACCCGGATAAACGCGCCCGGTACGATCGCTACGGCCACGCGGGCGTTGAAGGTATGGGCGGTGGCAGCGGTGGCTTTGAAGGCATGAGTATGGACGATATCCTGCGCCGCTTTGGTTTTGAAGGCGATGATATCTTTTCTGAATTCTTCGGCGGCGCCCGGCGCGGCGGCGGCGGTGGCGCTCGTCGTGCCCGGGGCGAACGCGGTACGAACCTGCGCATTAAAGTGAAGCTCACGCTCGAAGAAATTGCCGTCGGCGTCAATAAAAAAATCAAGGTGCGCAAGCAACTGGCCTGTGCAACCTGCAACGGCAGCGGCGCCAGAAATGCCGCCGACGTGGAAACCTGCACCACCTGCCGCGGCTCCGGGACGGTCAGCCGGATCACGCAGACTCCGTTCGGTATGATGCAAACCGCCGTCGGATGCCCCGCCTGCAACGGCAGCGGCACTACGGTCAAATCGCCCTGCAATGTCTGTAAGGGCGACGGTCGTGTTTTTGGCGAAGAGATGATTGATATGGATATCCCCGCCGGCGTACATGAGGGAATCCAACTCTCTATGTCAGGCAAAGGCAATGCCGGCGCAAAAGGCGGCCCCGCCGGCGATCTGCTCATCACCATCGAAGAGACGCCGCATGAGCAATTTACCCGCAAAGGCAACGATATCCTGTTCGAACTCTTTATCAATATCGCCGACGCGGCGCTGGGGGAACAGATCGAAGTGCCTACGCTCGACGGCCGCGCGCGGATAAAAATCCCGCCCGGAACGCAGTCCGGCAAAATTTTCCGCCTGCGCGACAAGGGACTGCCGGAACTACAGGGCTACCACCGCGGCGACCTGCTCGTCCATGTCAATGTCTGGACGCCGAAAAAGTACAACGACGAAGAGCGCCGCCTGCTCGAAAAACTCCGGGAGATGCCGAATTTTAAACCCAATCCCGGAAAAGAGGATAAATCCTTTTTCGATCGGGTTCGGGATATTTTTGGATGAGCGCAAGCGGGCACAAAAACTTTTACCCATTCTCTTTTCTCTTTTCACTTTTCCCGCTATCTTTGCACCCGCTTTAATAAAATGCTACTTGGCCGCGTGGCGGAATTGGTAGACGCGCTACTTTGAGGGGGTAGTGTCCTTACGGATGTGCTGGTTCGACTCCAGTCGCGGTCACAAAAAAACGTTGCAGTTGTTTCGACTGCAGCGTTTTTTGTTTTTTCGGGATACAAGTGTACACAATTATTGTTCCTGCTGGAGTGCTTCCAGTTGGCCGGCTGCTTTGAGCAGGTTGAGCACGGAGATTTTATATCCAAACACCTGCTGCCAGTAGCCTGTTTCCGCTTCGGAGAGCGCGGTTTGGGCGTTGAGCACATCCGTCAGCGGATTGATGCCTTCTTTGTATTGGAGCGTGAGTTTGTCTGCGATTTCGCGCGCGAGGGCGACATTTTCCTCCTGCGTGCGGAGTTGGCGCAGGGCGCTTTGGAGTTGGACGCGGGCCTGGCGGAATTCCAGTTCTTTGGCGCCGCTGAATTGGCGGCGGTCTTCTGCGAGTTTTTGTTCCTCGAGGCGGAGCAGTTCCACTTTTCGGTGGCGGCGAAACCCGTCGAACAAAGGCATATTGAGTTTAGCGCCGACCATGGCCATGCCGTACCAGACGCCGGCGGGGTCGAGCACATTGGCGTCGGGCCGTTGGATTTGGTAGAACCCGCTTGCGTGGGCGCTGAGGGTGGGCCAGGCGCCGCCTTTTGCGCTCTTGACCTGCACGCGGTTGATTTCCGACTGCGCGGTGAGCAGGCGGTACTCTGTGGTGGCGTTCATATCGAGTACGAGCGATTGCCAGCGCAGGGAGTCTGCCGCCGGTTTGTCCAGTCCGGTTTTAGGCTCGAAAGATTCTTCGAAGGGCACGCCACAGAGGAATTGCAGCGTTTGCCGGAGGCCTTCTATACCGGCGAGCAGGTTGTGGCGTTGGGTTTCCAGGTTGGTGCGCGCAACGGCCACCCGTTTCACATCGGTGGGAATGGCGAAGCCGTTGGCGAGTTGTAACTCGACCATTTTTTGCAGGGCGTCCACTTTTTCGATATTGGCATTCACGGCGCGGAGGAGTTGCTCGGTCTGCAAGGTTTGGTAAAAAACCGAGGCGGTTTGGTATGCGACTTCTTCCGCTGTGCGCTCGATCAGGATATCGTACAATTGCCGGGTGAGGTTTTTGAGGGGCAGGGCGCGCCGGCCCGATTCGCTGTACAGCATCTGCTGCACGTTGATGCCGGCGGTAAGTTGCCAGGGCTGGCCAAATTGCACCGGCACGTACGCTTCGCCAGGCCGGTTGAGTGCCGAGCCGGGCAGAAACTGCGTGGCCAGGATCGGGTAGTAATCATAACTCACCCCGGCCGTGACCTGTGGATAGATTAGCGCCTTTTCTTCGCGCACGCGCTGTTCTACCACGGTGCGGTCGAGTTTGGATTTTTTTAGTTTTGCGCTGTTTGCAAGCGACAATTGGAGCGCCTCCTGGAGCGTCACCATACGTTCGCTCTTGCGCGTTACCTGGGCTTCCGCAGGAATGATTGCGCAGAGCCAGCCTATTCCGATGAGCAAAAATATCCGATTCATCGCGCAAAGGTAGCAGAAGATGCGGCAACCTGTTGTTTCTCCTGCAAGGAGAACGCGCGTTTGCACCCGCCATTTTTTGAAAAAAATCAATCGGATGATTTTTTATCGCAACGGCATGGTTTTTGGAGGCTAAAATGCGTTAGATTTGCCCAAGGGTTTACCTTTTTTCTCCATTATTAAAAACACCTTATTATGTCCATTCTCGATGCACGTATCCCTATTGAAGACTTCGACGCCCATCAAGACAAAATCGCGCTCATGCTGAAATCGCTGACCGTCAGAACAAAAGACAGCGGCGTGGGCAAAAAAAGCAGACGCTATTCCGAGCCTTATATTATCGGCCTTTCTATCGCGGAGAGCGGACTGGGCAACCAGCAAATTAATTTCGTGGAAGACTATTTCCCCAATACCCGCATCAATCAGAAAAAAGAGTTCCTTGCCAACGGACTGCGGATTTTTGGCCCGGAGAACCCCGGACAGTTCCTGATATTTGATATCCTGGTGATGGAATCTGATGAAAAAGAACGCAAAAACGGCGAGCGGCTGCGGCAAATCATGGATTCAACGGAGGTGAAAAGCGGCATTCTGCCAATGCTGTCGTCCATAAACCCGACTGCAGAGGTGGCTGTTGCAGCGCTGAAAGCCCTTAGCGGCCTTATTGCCGGCCAGATGAAAGCAAACCGGGACGACGAGTTGCTGCGCGTGCACGGTACCCTGCTGCGCGATGTAATGGATACCGATTCGCATCCCTACCATGTAGGGAAATTGATTACAGACGCCAATGACGCCGCAGAAGTGGAAGTTTCTATCTTTGCCGTCAAAAAAAGCGACCGGCACCAAAAACAGACGGAATCGGTTACCGGATAGGAATTTGTTGGTGATTTTCTTGCCGGAGAGAAACGCAGGAATGCGTCTCTCTCCGGCAAAAAATCCTGCGATATATTGAAAACGCGCCTTGGAGCGACGACTATGGAAATTTTTAAGCAATTTACGTTCGATTCCGCCCATTTCTTGCCGAACGTCCCACCCGACCACAAGTGCCGGGGGATGCACGGGCACACCTATCGCCTGGTAGTCTTTATCGAAGGGACGCCTGACCCACATGTTGGCTGGGTCATGGATTTTGCCGACTTGAAAAAAGTGGCAGACCCCCTCGTGAAGCAATTGGATCACCGTTTGCTGAACGAGATCGAAGGGCTGGAAAATCCCACCTGCGAGCAAATCGCCATCTGGATATGGGATCGCCTCAAGCCAAGCCTGCCGCAACTCAGCCGGATTGAACTGCACGAGACGCCGACCTCCGGCGTGGTGTACAGCGGAAAATAAGCGCAGGGGCTGATTCGCACCAAAATTTGAACACGCGCAACACGGCGTGCGCCTACCAGCCCGGCAGCAGATTGAGGCCGAAGCTCAATTTCCGCTGTTCTTTGTCCAAACTCAACGGCGCAGCCCAGAACGGCTCTACCACCAGCGCGCCAAACAGATTGATCCGCAGGGAAATACCTGCGGACATCAGCGGCTTGTGGTACACGTGCGGGTTTCCATCGTCCGGCGTCGGATCATCCTTTCGCAGATCGTCTGCGGTGAACCAGCCCATACCGGCGTCGAAAAAGAAATTCAGGTCCATGGGCAGAAAACTAATAGGCAGGAGCGCCATGCCCTTCGGGCCGGTCAGGGGCAGGCGGAGTTCCACATTTCCAACAGCCATTTTACTGCCGGCCATGATTTCGAGATATTCCGGATTTTGCTCAATAAAATTGTTGTTGAAAAAGGAAAGATAGCCACGGATAAAGTTTGGCTGGCCTGCAAACAGGGGAAATACCTGGTCGGTATTGTTGGCATTTCCGCCGAACCGGAGATAGGTAAGGCCCCTTACAGCCAGGGTAAAGGGCTTGGCCAGAAAATACTTTCGGCCGTCCAGCAACACCCCGGTAAAATTGTAGTCGCCAAAGAAGCGCTCCAGTCCGATTCGGTAGCGATAGCCTTGCAGCGGCGCGGTGAGGCCAAAATAGGAGTTGTCTCCCACATAGGCGGCATTGACACTGGGAATACGCAGATTTTCCGACCCGATGGGTACGCGCTGCCGTTCCGTCGCAAAAGGAAATCCGTTCGGGTCGTAGTAGTAGCGGTACTCGTCCAAGCGCTGGTGATAAAGTTCGAACGAGCTGCCTAGTTCGAATCGGCGGGTGACCGACAGGGGATAGAAAGCGAACACGCCGACGCGTTCCTGGTAAAGCCGCTGGATGTACAGGCGGTCGGTGTACCCCAGGAAGGAGTCGCCGCGGAAGGTCGTTTCGATGCCCGGGAAGGGGTCCGGGTCGGGGAGGTACGACTGTGATCGGATGGGGATATGCGACAGGTTGATCCCCCAGTTGATCTGTCTTTTTTGGTTGATATAAGAGAACTGTCCGGCGGCGTCCGCCACTTCTCCGTTTACGACCAATCCGGTGTACAATTGTTGATGGCCGAGTATATCGCTGAACAGCATATCCACGCCGCCGGCCAGGCCGGTGGCGGCGCCGAAGCTGGTGTTGCCGGTGGCGACGCCCACACCGGTAGAGCCGCCCAGATAATCCAGTTGGAATTTGGATTTGAATTTTTTGGGAACCGGAAAGGCCGACACGGTATCCCGGTTGCTGTCCATCAATCGGAGATTCGTATTGACCAGGTCTTTTTGGCGCGGATTGAAGGGCGGCAGGGCGGCTGCGGTCATATCCACATTGCCTGCATCCACTTCTTCGGGTTGAAAATCCTGTTCTCGGGCGGAATAAATGATATATTCGCTGTTATCGTAGTGGGTGTAGAGGATGCGGTCGCGGTCTTCTGACACGGTTAGCGCGGGCGCGTAGGGCGTAATGCCGGTGATGCCGGTTCGCAATTTGGTGAGTTGGAAGACTTTTTTCGTGGTGACGTCGTATTCGTACAGGTTGCGGAAGCCATCGCGGTTGCTGAGGAAGAACAGGTTGCCATTTTTGTCAAACTGCGGATTCAGGTTGTCGGCTGCGGGGAACACGTCTATATTTTCTACCTCGCCTCCTGCCATATCCAGTACGGCGAGGTTGAGTTGCCAGGCGCCGTTGCTGCGGCCACGCTCCAGGCTGAGTTGGTCGGTAGAGAAGGCGAGCAACGTACCGGAGGCATTCCAGGAGGGCAGAATTTCGGCGTAGCGGTCGTTGGTGAGGCGGCGTACTTTTTTGGTTTTGAGGGTGTACTCGTACAAGTCCACCTGTCCGTTCACCAGGCCGCTTACGACGATCGTTTTCCCGTCGGGGCTCCAGGCTGGGTTGCTAAAAGCCGGCACGCCCGGGATGGCAATTTTCTCCAGCGTTTTGCCTTTCAGGGCGTCCTTCACGATGAGCGTGCTGCGGCCTTTTTCATAAGCATCGAAGGCGAATTTTTTGGAATCCGGACTCCAGGTTCCGGCGCTTTCGATGAAATTGAATTGATCCACGTGGCCGTCCTGGGCGGTGCTTGCCACTTTTTTAAGAATTTTTCCGGTGCGCGCATCGGCGAGGAAGAGGTCGGTGGTAAACAGGTTTTTTTCCGACAGGAAGATCACATAGCGGCCGTTAGGGCTGAGTACCGGACAGATATTCATGCGGCCGGCATTGTCGTCTGACAGCACTTTTTTCCCAGGCGGGTCGTCTTTTTGGCCTTTTTGCACCCAGGCGCCGTAGTGCCGGCGCAGCGTTTCCTGCCAGGCGCTGGAGAGCGAGTCGGTGGTTGTGCCCAGGGTGAGCCGGACGGCGGGTTCCAGTCCGTATTTGGCGGTATTGACAAAAAGCGGCTGGATCACCTGGTCGCCGTACACGCCGGCAACGAAAGCCCAGAACGACTGGCCCCAGCGGTAGGGGAAGTAGCGCCCGTTGTCCAGGTCGCGGATACGCGGCAATTTATCGTTGATGACGGCGTCGCGCATCCAAAGGGCGGTATGCGCGTCTATCCGGCCGATGGAGAGATATTCTGCGAGGCCCTCCACCATCCAGAGGGGCAGGTTGGCCATGTTGCGGATATCCGTTGAATCGCCGTTCAGGATCATGTGGTACTGAAAAGCGTGTACCATTTCGTGGCCCAGCACATGGTGCGTTTGCTGATTCGTCATAGCGACGGGGAAGACGACGCGGTTGCGCAGGCCCTCTGTGACGCCGCCTGTACCCACGCTGATATCGCCCATGATGGTGGTGGTTTGCTGAAATCCGGCGTGGTCGTTGTAAATAATCAGCGGATTTTTGTGGGTGAAGGTATCGCGGAGTACCGATTGGTGCATGGCATACCAGAGTTCGGCGGCGGTGGAGAGCTCCTGGAGCAACGCGGGGTTTTCGAGATAGTCGTATATTTCGAAGTGCGCAGTCTCGCTTACTTTAAAATTTTGTTGCTGGTAGCGCGGTTTATTGCGGCCGAAGTACTGCGCCTGCGCCGGTATGGCAAAAAGCGCTGCGAAAAACAAGGCTGCGAGGATCCTCTTCATAGGTACCTATTGTATTTGGATAAAAACGATTGTCGGGCAAACTGTATAAATAATAATAAAGCCCTTGTAAAGGTTGTTAAAAACCGGCTAAATTTAAGTTCTTTGCCTGTGTAAGACAAAATTCCGGGTTAGAAAATCCCAATCTGTTTTTTATGCAAAAATTCATCCTTCCCTTGTTTCTGTTGTTGGCGCTCTGGCATTGCACCGGCCGGCGCAATATTCAGGACTATTACTTCCCCATTCAGGATTTGCGATCGGGCAAGGTTTATGCTTATGTCTCCACCGGCGCCGACACCACGGAGCGGGAGTATTGGTACTGCAAGAGTTTTGTGCGCGACAGCGGCGTGTTTTTGGCCCTGACGAAGTACAACAGGCAGTTTGTGATCGAGCAGATCGTCCGGGAAAAGATCGTGGAAAACGGCGTGCTGGCCCGCGACTACTTCCTGTACCAGCCGGATACCAGCAGCGGTACGGTGCGGCAGGTAGCGACCAATTTAGAGGCAAACAACACCTTCCCCTTCAGCGTATCCGACTCGATGGGCGTTTTTCTTTTCAGCCTGCATTTTAAACCCTTGGAGGACAGCGCGACGACCATCTACCTCATCCGCAATCGCCGGTACCAGGGCGACGGCCCCGATTTTCATTTTCAAGGTAAAAAATACCCGACCATTGTGCTGGGACTGGAGGAGTTGATCGGCAACGACAAGGAAGGCGCCGCCGAAATCGAAGGCGACGGCGAGGAGGTATTTGCCAAAGGGCTCGGCCTGGTATCTTATCGCCGCTCCTTCGCCGAAGGCAAAATTCAGTATGCCTTCCGGCTGGAAGAAATTTTTGGTATGGAGGAATTGGAGCGCAGAAGCAGACGATAAAAGATTGGGGAATTGGGAATTGGGATTGGGGATTGCGGATTGCGGATTTGGGATTGGGGATTGGGGATTTGGGCGGGTTATTTCTTAAAAGATTTGCAGGAAACAACCTGCCCAAATCCCCAATCCGAATTCCCCAATCCGCAATCTCTATTAGTTTTATTCTGATATACAATGGATTGCGATACGCGTGATCTCCGCATCCAATGCGCGCAGGATGTCCAAATCCAGATCGAGCAGTTCAGGATAGGCTTGAAACAGGAAGGCCCGAATATTTTTTGCGAGTTGGGCGGCGGGTTCTTCGGGCGGCGTGGCGGAATCCACTGTTGGTTTCGGGGATTGAAGGGCTTGTTCGGCTGCCAGTACGTATTGTTCTGCCTGGCGTTTTGCGAACAGCAGGTAGTTTTTTATTTCCGCATCGCTGCGCAGGTGGAAGCCCTCGACGTGTTCGAAGGCGAAATCCCGGATAAGGCGCGCCAGGTCGTTGATGCGGTTGATGCGGCGGACGTACAGGCGTTCGCGTTCCATTTCCGCGTCGAGGGAGCCGTAGGTACCGCGTTCGCCCGCGCGTTTGTCTATCCAGACACCGCTTTCGTCGTAGCGTTCTTCTTTGATCCAGGCCTTGTCCGACTTGCGCCGGTTCCACAAGGCCAGGATGAGTAAAACCAAAACGAGGATTCCGAATGCGATACCCATGGGGCAAAGTTACGGGAAAAAATCAGGCAGGCTGCGGGAGAATTAAAAGTCAGTTGAAATTTTGACTGGAAAAAATATTTTTAAAAAGTGCCTTTTTTTGTTACAATTTCGCTGCGACCTCTTCCAGCAGTCCAAAAGACAGGGTCATGCCGGCCCCGCCAAGTCCGTTAACGATCACGACGCCGGGTTCCGGATGCAGGATAATTTCCGTTGCGCCCTCGGTACTTTTTGCGTAGATTCCGTTCCAGCTTTCCGCAATCCGGATGTCGGGGAATTGTGCAAATTCGCGGAGATAATCAAGCACCAGATCGTTCAGGCTTTGCTGATCGAAGGGATCGAGATCCTGTCCGTATTCATGGGTGTCGCCGAGCGTGATTTCTCCTGCGCCGTTCTGAGAAACCAGTACGTGAATACCCCAACGGATCTGCTCCGGATACAAATCGCTGTACAAGGTTTGCAATGCCTCCAAACCGGGCAATCCGGCAAACGCCTTGTAGTGCGTCAGCGTGAGGCCGGCGCTGAGCGACGCGCCGAGGTTCCAGCCGTTCCGTTGCGGGTGGGTGCGCATCATTTGCAATTTGCACTTCGTAAGCGGCGCTGCGGCATATTCTTCCGGAAAAAGCGTTTCGAAGTCCTGTCCGCTGCAAATCAATATCAGATCGGCCTCGTACGGCTGACGGCCGACCCAAACCCGGGGATGCTCTACCCGGCTGACAGCCCGGCCGAAATGAAATTCCACGCCGAATTGCGCATGAAGTACCTCCGGGAGCATCCGGATGGCTTCCCGCGGATCCACGATCAGTTCGTCTGCGCTCCAGAGCGCGCCCAACAGGCCGTCGCGGCGCAGGGCGGGCGATTTTTCGAGGGCTTGTTCCGGGGTGAGCAGTTGCGCGGCAGCGCGTCCGTCTTTTTCCAGAAACGCCTCCAGTACCGCCATTTCTTCCGGCAGACGCGCGGCGAGCAGGGAGCCGGTCTGGCTGCAATAGAATGCGCCGGTTTGTGCTAATTCCGCCCAAATATGCCGACTCCGCAGCGCGCGCGCATGCAAGGGGCCCATTGGCTGTCCGATTGGCCATACCATTCCAAAATTGCGAACAGAGGCGCCGATGGCTTTCGGGTGTCTTTCGAATACACGTACCTGGTAGCCTTTTAGGGATAATGCCCTTGCGGCGGCTAGTCCGACGATCCCTGCGCCGATGACGATAGCGGATTTTTGTAGCATAACGTAGTTCCTAATTATGAGTAAATAACCGGTGTTTTTTTTGAAAATATTGCAGCGATAGCAGCGTGAGTGCCAGGCCTGCCAGGGATAAATACAGGAGCATATCGCCCAGAAAAACACTCCAGGCAACGTCCACGCCGCCGAGTTCTTTAATCAGTAGAACACTTACGCTTCCGAGATAACCAAAGGCGTCGGCGATGTACATCAGGAAACCGACATTGCCCGGATAGCGAAAGCTGGCCAGCAGGCGGTCGAACAACAGACAGTTGAACGGTACGTATCCGAGATACAACCCTAATCCGGCGCAGGTAAACCACCAGGGCGCCTGCAGTAAACCCATGCGAAAAAGAGCCGTACTCGCAATAGCGATTAAAAAACCGATCAAAATAAACGCATGATTCAGCGCTAAAGCGCGGAAATTGTCTTTGACAAGTACCAGCAGGCTCATCAACCCCAAAATCGCCAGCGTCACCGGAATTTCCGTATTGGTAAAAATCGCCGCGCTCTGCGCATACCCCAGTTCTTTCCAGACCTCCGCGGCAAAATTGTCGCGCATGTCGCGCATTAAGGTAAGGAAAATATAGGTAATCGTCATCAGGATAATCCCGGTTCGGAACGTGCGCACGAAATCGCGCCGCGCTTCGGCCGGCATGGGTTGGCGCGGGCTCCGCGCGGCAAGATCCGCCTCGTCCGGCGGCGTCGCTTTATCCAATATCCAGATCAGTGCGATCGTTGGAAGGGCAAACAAAGCGCCGGCGGCAAACGGCATCCAGAAGGGAGTCACATGCCATTCGGTCATCAGCCATTTTCCGGCCGATTTTACGAATCCAGAGGAGAAAATAAAACTCGTCGCCAGTACGGCGCCCAAAAATTCGGTGCTTCTCCGACCCTCCAGGTAGCTGAACACGACGCCGAAAACCATCCCAAGCGGAATGCCATTGAGGAACAAAAATACGATGTTGTAATGTGCGGGCGTTAACGCAAAACCGAGTAAGGCCGCCCAGGCTGTGCCGATTAGGGTCAAAATAGTCCCCATGCGGCCCACCTGCCGCAATTCGGCGATGAATTTTATCCCGATAAATTTGCTAAAAGCGTACCCCAGGGTCTGGGCAATTACCAGCCACACCTTGTAATTCACCCCGCCGTATGCCCATTCGCCATACGTAGCGGCCGTGTAGGGTTTGCGAAAAGCATACATACACGAATAGACGCCAAACGCGGCCAGGGCGATGTACAGAGAGCGCATCCGGGGCTTCATGAATGGGCGATTGGGGCGTGGGTCAGGATGATATTTGCCGCTTCCCTCAAATTTTCTGCCAGGTGGGTCGGGTGTTCTTCAGCGAGCGCTTCCCGGGTAAATGCGCCGGAGGTGATGGCGATATTCAATGCGACGCCGGCGTTGCGGCCCTCCTGGATATCGGCGTGGGTATCGCCGATTTTTGCTACCTCCAGCGGGTCTGATACGCCGGTTTGCGCCATCAGGAAGCGAATCATGTCCGCATGCGGCCGGCCGCGGGGCGTCATGTCGCTGGCGACCCAAGCGTCTATTTTATCCGACCATTGGAGCCGGGCGAGGATCGTTTCGACGATTTCCCGGGCAAAACCGGTGTCGAGGGTCACTTTGATGCCTTGCGCGCGCAACCGTTCGAAGGTTTCCGCTGCATACGGCGCCGGGGCCACATCCGGGGCGTTTTGATAGTAGGCATTCATTTCCAGCAGGAAACGCGCGTAAATTTCGTCCAGTCGTTCCAGTCCGGCGCGGCGCGCCTCCAGGAGTTCTCGGATGGCCACCGGCTTCGGATAGCCCATCACCGCGTTGGCTTCTTCCCGGGAGACGGCGTATCCGAAATGCGCCATCGCATGGATCAGCGCCTGATGCACGTTGTCCTGATCTTTGACCGTGGTGCCGGCCATATCAAAAACGGCGAGTTTGATCATGTTTTAGTTGTTTTGGCAAAAATAAGACTGCGCGCCGCGCCGCGGCGGCTGTCCGGCAAGATTCACCATTATTTAATAATGAAATAAATGTAACTTATTACAAAACCGCGGGCGCTCCGAAAATTATCGCCGTCTTTTGCATTTTACTTTGGATACAATATACGATGAAATTAGCCTCTCTCCTTTTCGCTACATGGATTTGCGCGCTTCCGTGCGTGCTGTTAGCACAAAAAAACACGATGATTATGCCGCCGGGTCGCGCGGATTACTGTCGCATTGATACGGCCGGCCTGAGCGTTATTCCGAGCGGCCGGTACATCAGGCCGGCGGGCCGGGTGACACGGATTGCCCGGGGGGCATTTGGACTGGTAATCTCGCCCGACCAGCGGCAGGCGCTGGTATTGCACAACAACGGCGTGCTCACCCGGATAGATATGCAGGCTTTTGCGCCGCAGCAGATTCCCGCGCCGCAGGAGATCGTAGAGGCGGCAAAACAGCAAATGCCGTTTAATCCCTCGGCCTACTTGGGCGTTGCGTTCGCTGCCGATAATCAAACGGCCTATCTCAGCGGCGGGGACGATGGTTCCGTAGCGGTTTGGGATACCCGGTCCATGCGAAAAACAGACAGCATTTCCCTCAACGGCGTGTGCCATGGTAAACAATACGAGGATTCCTTTACTTCTGATCTGGCGGTTGATCACACCCGCAACCAGCTCCTCGTACTCGATCGCGCCAATTTCCGCCTGGTAAAAATAGACCTGGTAACCCGCCAGTTAGTCGCCTCCATCCCGGCCGGACGCATTCCGTTTGGTATCGCGCTGACTGCCGACGGGAAAAAGGCGCTGATCGCCAATGTCGGTTTGTATGAATATCCCCTGATTCCCGGCGTTACGCCGACGAATAAGGATTCTTTCATGATGCAATTTCCCTTTTACGCAATCCCCTCCCGGGAAGCCGAGGAAGGCATCACCCTGCCCGACGGCCGGTTTATTCCCGGCTTGGGGGCTGCATTGGCCGAGGAGGCTATGAGCGTGTGGCTGGTAGATTTGGAAAAAAATGCGGTGACCGGCAAATTTAAAACCGGCTACCAGATCGGCGAAAAAGTGGAAGAAACTGAAATCGTCGGCGGCGCCAGTCCCAATTCTATCGCGGTCGGACGCCGTTACGCGTATGTGTCCAACGCAACCAACGATCTGATTACTATTATTGACACCCGAAAGAACAAAATCGCCGGCGATATTAAACTGACGGCGCATCCGGAGTTGGATCGCTACCGCGGCCTCATGCCTTTCGGCCTCTGTCTCTCCGCCGACGAGCGTACCCTCTACGTGGCCTGTCTGGGCTTCAATGCGATTGCCGTGGTGGATACCCGCGCCCGAAAAGTCAAAGGCTACATCCCCACCGGCTGGGGGCCTACACGGGTGCAGCTCACGGATAGTGATCGCCGGCTGGTGGCGCTCAGTGCCCGGGGGTACGGCGCCGGGCCAAATGGCGGCCAGGGTTTCGTTGCACCTCCGCAGGGCACGTATATCGGCGATATGCAGTTGGGTACCTTTCAGGTGACAGACGTGCCGGACGAAGCCCGGCTTGCGCAATATACCCGGCAGGTACTGGATAATACCTTCCGGCTTTTTCCTTTGCAGGACGACGGTAAAAATCCGTGCCCACCCGCGCCGGGTCTCCGAAAAAGCCCTATTCGGCATATCGTCTATATCACCAAGGAAAACCGCACGTATGACGAAGTATTCGGCCAATTAACAGGCGCCCAAGGCGATGCCAGCCTGGCGCGCTTCGGTACGGGTGTGGAGATTATCGCAGGAAAAGATACCATCCGGGACGCCGCCGTTATGCCCAACCACCTGGCGATTGCCCGGCAATGGGCGTTTTCCGATAATTTTTACTGCGACTCCGACGCCAGTATCCATGGTCACCACTGGATGGTGGGTACCATGCCCAACGAGTATGTGGAAGCTAATTATCCTGCCCGCTCCGGGTTCGATGCTTTTTCCAAAGCCCCCGGACGGCGCATGCCGGCGACTATCGGCGGGATTGATCCCGAGGATTACAACGAGATTGGAGGCCTGTGGGAAAACCTCGCCCGCCACGGCGTATCATTCTTCTCCTTTGGCCAAAGCAATGAATTTGCCGGAAACTACGAGGAGTGGAACGATACAATTTTCGGGACGGCGCACCCGACGCCCTGGCCCTTGCCGAAGGTCTTGTACGACCGCACTTGTCGCGATTTTGCCGGCTACAATATGAGTATTCCGGATCAGTTTCGGGTGATCCAATTTGAGCGCGAGTTCAAAAAACGCTGGTCGTCGGGTGCAGAACCCTTTCCGCAGTTTATCTCCATGCAACTGCCCAACGACCACGGCGCCCGTCCCCGGCCGGAAGACGGGTACCCGTATCCGCATTCCTACATGGCCGACAACGACCTTGCGCTTGGCCGGGTATTGGAACTTCTGAGCCAATCGCCTTGGTGGGACAGCATGCTGGTGATCGTTACCGAAGACGACCCGCAGGGAGGCGTGGATCACGTCGATGCGCATCGCTCCGTGTTGATGTTAGCCGGCCCTTACGTGAAACGCGGTTACGTATCGAACACCCACGCCAACTTCGGCTCCATCCTGCGCACCATCTACACCCTGCTCGATCTGCCCTGTGTCAATCAATACGATGCAGCGGCTACACTGCTCGACGATTTTTTTATGCAGGAAGCAAGCCTGCAGGGATATGAAGCGCTGCCGCATGATCCGCGCGTATTCGATCCGCAAAAAGCGCTGGCAAAATACGGCCGCGATTTCGACTGGCGCCGGGCGCCGCAGGGCTTGAAATTGGACGATGAAAGCGAGCAGCGGGTGGAGTTTTATAAAATGAATGGGGGGAGAAAGTAGCGCGATGTTTTGCCACGCTTTTCTAAACAGTCTCCATTTTTCACTTTTGTTCAATTACCTAGCCCCGGCTATGCACCTTCAATGGGGCAAAAAATGACAAAACTACGCCTGTTTTTGACTTGGCGATAAAACACTACGCATGGACTAAACTGCTCCCCCCCCGGCGCCGGATCAATCGCCGCATCTTTCATAACGGTAACTTCACATTCCCTTAAAATCGGTCTGTTATTCTGCTCGTATCTTTGTGCCGCAAGGTTACCGAGCGTCGCTTTGCAACCGGAGAGGACAGGTTATATATGCGCTCCGGTTTCATTTAAAGTCAGTAGTTTTTTAGGAATACAATTGCTTCATACACTAGTAAAGGAAAAGGCCGGACGCTGTAAAGTGTCGGCTCTTTTTTTTGCGATTTCTTAGAGATTTGCTGTGTCAAAGAATTTGATCATTAATCTCGAAACAAACGTACGAGAGCGCATTTGGCATTACCAACAGAATGCCAACGAAGCCGACAGATGACTTCCCGCCCCGTTGACGCCGGAACCGTGGTATCGGTAATCGGTATTCCCGATATTTTGCCAGCCTGCAGAAAAGGAGCAATTTTTCCAGGTGTAGCCTGCATACACATTAAAAACCGCCCAGCCCGGCGTGCCGCCAACCGGGATGCGGTTGTCCGCTACATCTCCGGCAGCAAGGCGGTCTTGCTTACCGGCAAAGAGCAGTTCGGCAGTGGCAAACCAGACCCGGCGTTCGAACTGTAAAGCGGTACGTCCGAACAGTGGCGGAATCCGGCGCACAGGTTCCCGGCGCGTCAAATTTTGGCCGTAGGTGTAGCACAGCGCGCTTTCTAAGCGCAGGGAGGGCAGGATGCGGATGCTGATCTGCGTTTCTAATCCGTGGATGTAGGATTGCTCGGTGTTTTCTTTCAGATATACCGGATAGCCCTGCATCATCTGGGTATCCTGGCGGATACGCGCGATCAGGTCGCGCAGTTCGTTGCGAAAGACGTACGTTTCCAGGCTGAAACGTTCGCGCTGATGCCGGTAACCTGCTTGAAAATTATAGGTTTTTTCGGGTTTAAGATTGTAGTTCGGCACTTCAAAACGGAAATCCACAATCCCGAGCGTACCCAGATCGTCTATATTCGGCGCTCGGAAACCGGTGTTGAAGGAGCCTGACAGCGCGCCGTGCCGGCCGATGCGGCGGAGGACGCCGATATTGCCGACCAGCGCGGCGGGCAACAGCCGTACATCGCCGATGTCCGGATCGGATACCCGGATGTCGTATTGGTTGAAGCGCAGTCCACCGGTGATCGTCCAGCGTGTATCCTGCCATTCGTGGAGGCTGTAAGCGGCGATATGCTGCATGCTACTGCCGTCGGGATACAGGCCGCGTTTGGACGTGGCGGCGGCCGTCGTTTCGTCCACATCTGTTCGGCGACTTTTCACCCGGTCGCGGTAAATATCTATCCCGGTGCGGCTGCTCCAGCAGTTGCTCCATTGGTGTTTTACTTGCAGGTTAGCGCCCAGTACCTGCACCTGGTCGTTTTCTTCGCGCCGGACATTCGAACCGTTTTTCCGGCTGATCCGGCCCTCCTCCGTTTGTTGGTTTGAGATTGTGAATTGGAGATTTTGCAGCACCTGGCCGCCAATTTGCCAGTCTGCCCGCAAGTAACCGAGGTTGCGGTATTGCGGTTCGAATTCGTTGACGGCGAAATTTTCCAGTTTTATTTTATGAAAAATCGGTACCTGGCGCTGCTGCAATTGTTGGTAAACAGCCGTGATATCCAGGTTTTTGCGGAGTCGGAATCTCCCTTTCAGATCGAGGGCCTGCTCGCGGTATCCGCTGGGCGTTTGCACGCCCGTGGTATCGCCGCCGACCAGGTCTCCGAAGTGGCGCAGGGTAAATCCGCCGTAAAGCGCGGCGTTTTTAGCAGAAAAACCGGTTTCGGCGCGCAAACTTTGTTCTAACCCCCGGGTGGCTGCGCGCGTGAGCGCCCGGCCGCTCCAAGACGGCTTGTCGGTGTATGCCAACTCCCTGCTGATGACCTGTATCGTGCCGCCGAACGCGTCGCTGCCGTATTGCACAGAGCCGCTGCCGTGTAGTATCTCTATTTTATCAAGCGAAAGCAGATCCAGCGTGTTGAAATACTGGTTCGGGCCAAAGCGAACGGTGGCGTTATTGAGGCGGATGCCGTCCACCAGCAGCAGGGTCTGGTTGCCGGTGAGACCCCGCACAAAAGGCGAACCGCCGCCGTGGTTGGTTTTTTGCACCCACACGCCGGTTGTACGCAGCAGCGCTTCCGGGGCCGTGCGGGCTTGCAGCCGGATCAGCGGCTTTTCATCCAGTACCTGGACGAGTTCCGGCGTAGTAAACCGTTCCGTTTTATCCCTTAAAGCGCTGATGACGATTTCTTTTACCCAGGCGCTGTCCGCATCGCCTGTCTGGGCATTTAATGTAAAGGGAAAAAGAGAAACTAACACGATAATGAAACGCATGAAAACCAATTTTTTAAAAGTTAGGCAAACTTAAAAAAGAATGCGGAGCGCGGAAAATACCGCACTCCGCATAATCCCCAATCCCCAATCCCCAATCCGCAATTACTTCAAATACCACATCTTCGTATTAATATCATCTCCTCCCTGGCGGGCTACTGCAGCGGCGCGATTATCGCCATTGAGTGCCTGTTCGATGATCGGATAGATAAAGCGCACGGGAATGCGATCGTCATTTTGGTTGCTCACACCGGGCAGAAGTTTTGGATAGCCGGTCCGGCGCCAATCGAACCAGGTTTCCATCCCCTGGTAGAAAGCGGCGGCCCATTTTTGATTGCCGATTTTCTCCAGTTTTTCATCCTGCGTGCCGGTGTAGGCAGTCAGTGCATTGGTGAAAAAATCCGGCGCGGTAGCCAGGCCATAGAATGTGTAGGAAGCGTTGACGCCGTTTTTGTAAAAAATCTCTGCATTGCTGTTGATGAGGCCTTTTTCGGCGGCTTCCGCGAGCAGGAATTGCAATTCGGCATACGTCATGACTACGCCTTTTGCGATGGCGATGCCCTGTGCCGAGATCGCCTGCTCGAAGTACAGCGTACCGATCTGCGAGTGATTTTGCTGTCCGCCGAGGTACGTTTGCGAGGCGACGTCATCCAGACCGTTTGGAATACCGCGAACAATGGCGGTATCCGTCCCGATGGAGGCCGGCGTTGCGCGGAAGAAAATGTTGATCCGCGGGTCGTTGGTGGCCTTCAGGAAGTCCACCAGGGTTTTAGACGCGCGGAACTCGTTAAAAGAGCCGACGCGGTTGGTGTACTGGGGAAACTGGTCGGGGCTGGTTGCACGGTAATTGTACACGGCGTGATCGGCATTGCCGGTGAAGACCGGATTTTGGGTCGGATTGTCCACAATGGCGCGCAGATCGGCGCTGACGTCGCGTTTGCGGGAAATGCGCATCAGCGCGCGGACGCGCAGCGAGTTAGCAAGTTTCTTCCATTTATCAAGGTTGCCGCCGTAGATCAGATCTCCGCTAACCGATTCGCCGGTGGTACCGATGATTTCGGAGGCCCGCTTCAGGTCGGCCAGGATGCCATTGTAGATTTCTTCCTGCGTGTCGTATTTCGGGTAGTAGATGCCCTCTTTGCCTTTGATAGCCTCGGAGTAAGGCACATCGCCGTAAGCGTCGGTCACGAGCGAGAACATCCAGGCGCGCAGGACGAGCGCGACGCCTTCCCAGTTTTTTTCGCCGTTGGCAACGGCGCGCAGGCGTATATTTTCCACATCGCGGAGGTTGTCGTACACGCTGTTCCAGATGCCGTTGATCTCGCCCCAGAGGTAGCGGTCTTCGTTCACAAATTGGTTTTTGGCGGTTTGCTGGATCACGATATTACCGATGCCCCAAGCTTCGCCGAGGACGGTTCCGATCATATCGCGTTGGATACCCGGCAGGAGCAGGTTGGGCGTTACATTAACCGGGGCGTTGGGATTTGTATTGACCTCTTCGAAGTCTTTGGTGCAGGCGGCGAAGACGATCGTCAGCGCCAACAGCGAAAGGAATTTATATGATTTTTTCATTGAAAATATAGAATGAAAGATGAAAAAATGGGCCGGGCGGTCAGGCGGCGGGCTTATACAACCACGCCGCCCGACTGCCCGAGACCTTTAGAAGTTCAGCCCCAGGTTGATGCCGAAGCTCCGCGCCGAGGGGATGGCGACCGATTCCACGCCGGGAATAATCGTACCGCCGGCGGTGGAGGAGGTTTCCGGATCTACGTGCGGCACGTCTGTCCACAGGAACAGGTTGCGACCGACGAGCGAGAGGTTGATGTTCTGGATTTTTGCCTTCTGCGTCCAGCGCTTGGGCAGGGTGTATCCGAGTTTCAGTTCGCGCAGTTTGACGTATGATGCGTCGAACATCATCGGTTCGACCACGCGGCGGCCCAGGGTGATAGTCGTGTGCCATTCGCGGGCGGAAAGTTTGACATCATTTTGCTTATAGCCAGTGATGGCGCCGTTGGCGTCGGTGATGGGCACAACGCCCTCGCCGATCACCCCGTTTCCGGGCAGCGACAGGTCGTATCCGTCCGCGCGGCCTTCCAGCGTTTCGGCGATAATACCGCCTTCCCGGCCGACCGTTTGCGTGTGGGAATAAATTTCACCGCCGATGCGGAAGTCAAACAGTACGCCGAGGTTGAAGCCTTTAAAGGAGAAGCTGTTGTTGATGCCCATCAGCCAGTCCGGGTTGTAGTTTCCGACTTTGATGCGGTTGGTCGTGGCAACGGGCTTGCCATTGTTGCCATAGACTACTTGGCCAACATACTGGCCGGAGGGGTCATAGTACTTGCTGTTCGGGTCGCTGCTGACGCGTTCATAACCGATACCGTACATATCGCCCATCTGTTCGCCAACGCGCGCTTCCACGGTAATATAGCGGCTGGCCATAACGTAGTTGGTGATTTCCTGTCCGGATACCGGGTCGGTAAAGAGTTCTTTGACTTCGCCGATATTGCGCGACCAGTTGATGTCGGTATTCCATTCGAAGCCGCTGTTGGTACGGATGGGCGTCAGGTGCAGTACCGCTTCCAGGCCGCGGTTATTGATCAGGCCGGCGTTGATGAGTCGCGCGCCGTAGCCCGTGCTGCCGGAAAGGGCGATGCCCAGGATTTGGTTTTCGGAATTGGTGTTGTAGAACGTCACGTCCAGTCCCAACCGGTTGCGCAGGAAACGCAGGTCGAAGCCTGCTTCAAACGACTTAGATATCTCCGGTTTGAGGTCGGAGTTCGGGATTTGTGCGGCTTCGGAGTACGTCGGCAGCCCTTGGGCAGCCACTTGCGCATTGTACACGGCGAGCAATTGATACGGGTCGGTATCGTTGCCCACTTGTGCGTACCCGGCCCGCAATTTGGCGAAAGAGAGGAAACCGCCCGGGTTCAGGTCCAGCAATTCGCTGAGCACCAGGCTGAGGTTGGAAGAGTAGTAGAAGTAGCTGTTATTTTTTTCCGGCAGCGTGCTGGACCAGTCGTTGCGGGCCGACAGGTCGAGGTACAGATACCGGTTAAATCCGGCTTGTGCGGTGGCATACAGCGAGTTGATCCGGCGCTCGGAGAAGAACGTGCTGGATTGCAGCGCCACGCGGCTGTTGTTGAGGGAATAAACGCCGGGCACGGCGAGTTCCGGGGCGGATATATCCGATTGGTTGCGTTTTTGGCGCATCTGGTTGCCGCCGAAGGAGAGGCCGAGGTCGAGCTGGTTGCTGATGGATTTGTTCCAGTTGAGGAGGAAGTCCGTGTTGCGTTCTTCGAACCGGATTTTTTCTTCGCGGTAGTTACCGAGCACAAAGCGCTGGGTTGAGTATGCGCGGCGGCGGTCGCGGAACTCGTCGGAAAAGTCGGTTCCGGAGCGCAGCATGAGATTCAGGTTAGGCGTCAATTTGAAATTCAGGGCTGCGTTTCCGAAGACGCGGTTGATATCCTGCCCGTTTGTGTTTTCGTACAGGTTGAAATACGGGTTATCGTGGTAGTTGTAGTTAAAATTGAACTGGTTCAGGCCCTCCCGTCCTGCCTGCCAGTAATCGCGCATGGCGGCTACATTGGTATTGCGCGGCAGCCAGCAATTGATCAGGTACATGATATTTTCGGTACCGTAGCTTAGATTCGGGCGGTTATTGCTTTGGCTGTTGACGTAATTGGCATTGATGCTCGCCGTCATCCAGTTGGTGAGATTGTAGGAACTGGTAAAGGAGAGCGTATTGCGCTTCAGGTCGGTATTGGGCACCATGCCTTTTTGATCCAGGTTGGTGTACGAGAGGCGGAAATTACCCAGGTCGTTGCCGCCGGAGATGGCCACATTATTGGTGTACGTGGCGCCGGTTTCGAAGAAATTTTTGATATTATCCGGACGCGCGATAAAGGGCGTTGCCGTAATTTCTCCGCGAGCGGCCAATTGGCGGGCGAGATCCACCGGCGCGATGCCGCTGAACAGGTTTCCGACATCGCCTGCGCGGAAGCCGTTGCTGGTCGGGCTGTCGAACTGTTTGATCTCCTGGCCATCCATTTTCGGGCCCCAGCTTTCGTCTACGCCATCGCGCAGGCCGCCGCCGTTGCCGTCTTTGAATTCAAATTCGCCGTTCAGACCCTGGCCGTACACATTTTGGTAGTCGGGCAGGCGCAGCGGGTCTTCAAAAGAGAGCGTGCTGTTCACCGATACGCCGATGCCGCGCGTGCCTTTGCCGGTTTTCGTTTTGATCACGATCACCCCGTTGTTGGCGCGGGAGCCATAGAGGGCTGCGGCAGCGGGGCCTTTCAGGACGGTCATAGACTCGATGTCGTCGGGATTGACGAAGCCGGCGCCGTTGCCGTAGTCTGCATCCTGATTGCTGCGGCCAGTGGAGCCGAAGAACTGATTGCTGATGGGTACGCCGTCCACCACGAACAGCGGCTGGTTGTTGTTGATATTCAGCGAGCGGTCGCCGCGGATGGTTACACGGGACGAGCTGCCGATACCCGAGGGATTGCCCACGATTTGTACGCCGGCCACTTTTCCTGCCAGCGAATTAACGACGTTGGTTTCGCGGGCCTGTACCAGGTCTTCACCTCTGACTTCCTGTACAGCATAGCCGAGCGCTTTTTTCTCGCGCTCGATACCCAGCGCTGTCACGGTGATTTGGCTAAGGCCAACGGCGTCCTCTTCGAGCCGGATTTCAACGGCACTTTGGCCTGCAGTGCGCAGTTCCTGGGGCAGATAGCCCAGGTAAGAGACCACAATGGTTGCATTTTCGCTTTGTAAACGGAGATTAAAAACGCCGTCAGCGTTGGTAACGGCGGCATTGCGGGCGCCTTTTTCCGAGATATTGGCGCCGATGAGCGGGCTGCCCGTGCGGGCGTCCGTCACGGTCCCGTTGAGCGTTTTTTGAGCCTGCAGGTTCCAGGCAGACATAAAGAGAAATGCGATACAAAAGAAAATAGATCGCACTCTCAACTTTTGCGCAAAAAGTTGGTAATTTTGCATACGATAGTGTTTTTAAATAACAGATTTAAAAATGCGGAGCCGTATCGGGGGGCCACCCGGTGCGGCTCATTTTTTGTGCAAAGGTTGAACGGATCACTTTGCAGGAGGGCTTTTTGTCTGTTATTTCTACTTAAAGTTTACGTTAACCTGGCGCTACGTCTGGTCAAGGATTCATCCGGCGCCGCGTCCAGCCGGCGCCGGATGGGCTTATTTTTTCCGACCTACAAACACAAAATACTGCCACAGCCCGCCTGCTGCCGGCCGCACATCCAGCGTCACCGGCTCAAAGCGCTTGGTGAGCGCCGGCAGCAGGTGGCCGTCCATCCGCACGTGATTCCGGGCCATCCACCTCCGGAAAAAGTGGCTGGACGTGTCGTGAAAATCGGCGACTGCGATCAGTCCGCCCGGCGGCAGATCCAGCCAAGCGCGGTCGAGCGCTTCCTCCCAGCCGGGGTTAAACATGGTGAGCGCGTAGGAGCAGCACACAACGTCCGGTCGGACGCTCAGGTTAAAACTGCCCGTTGTATACGGTTTTTCAAATAAAAATACGCGTTTTGAAAAAGAGGTCGTGCGGCGTGTGGCGCGCCGCAGCATATCAGCCGACACGTCCACGCCGATCAAGCGGGCAAAGGGGAAGCGTTTGCCCGCCCGGATCAGGTTGTAGCCCGTACCGCAGCCAACCTCCAGCAGCGTAAAACGCGCATCCGGACTTACCGGCAGCTGATCAATCAGCCGTTTCCTGCCGAAGAGGAACGTCCAGCGGGTGGCATCGTACACGGCGGCGTGCAGGCGGTAGTATTGGCGCATCGCGTGCTGCTGGGCGCCTGCGGAGGTAGAAATATTGAGCATATCCAACATATTTGAACGGGTTGACGAAAACAGATGCATACAGGAAATTTAAGGTCGGATTTCGCCTATCCAGGTACTCGCGTAGGTGCCGACCCGGTCTACGGCGTGCGCCCGGCCAGCCGCCTCGACGTCAAAATGAACCCGCTCGTGCACAAAATCCGGGAGAAAATCGAGTTTAAAGGAGGCCGATCGCAGCAGCACTTTCGCGCCGGGCGCAGCATTTTGGAGAATTAATTGCCATTCCGCTTCCAAGGCGGTGCGCTGGTACACTGCCAGCCAGTCCTGGTGGTCGAGTAGGATAAAATGCGAGTATTGGCCTGGGTGGGCCTGGAAAAAATCGTTTAGGGAGGCGGTGTACGTCCGGATGCGTTCCACGCGATCGGCAAGTTGGTCGAAGTATTGTGGTAAAAGGTAATTGGGGCAACAATCGGGCGCGTATCGGCCATTGAAATACAGGCTCCAGAAGTAATTGTCCCGCAGCGGCAATTTGGTGAACACCTGCCGCAGACAATGGCTAATATACCCGCTCATCCCGTCCTCAAAATAAGATGCTGCCAATTTTTGCTGGCTTTTGGGTACGCCGAGCAGGCTTTGCACGGCATGTTGTCGCACCAGCCAACGGGCGGGCCTATTCAGCAGGATTGGTTCCAGGCGTTCGTACCAATGCGTCTGCTCCGCCAAATCGGCGGCCTGGAACAATTTTCGCGCGAGCTGGCCGGCCTCCGGATGCCTCCGCAGCCAGCTGTGCACCGCCCAGGCAAAGGCGCCGCTACTTCCCCGCCAGTAAAAAGAGGGTCGCAGGCCGCGACCGCCAAAATAACCCAGCTGCTTGCGCCAATAGCGCGCCTGGTCTTCTGATAAGTGCGGCGACAGCGTCTCTTCAAAAAGTTCTTTGGCTTGTGGCGATCGGCCCAAACCGAAAAAATCAAATAAATGCCGGTGCTCGCTCGCTTTGAAAAGCGCCCGTTTTAAATCCAGCAAAGCATTCTGCCGGGGATTCATATCCACGCAGTGGATT
Source organism: Lewinellaceae bacterium (assembly GCA_040383605.1). GTDB lineage: Bacteria > Bacteroidota > Bacteroidia > Chitinophagales > Saprospiraceae > M3007. Next base: position 3,002 of record JBEIDF010000018.1, on the reverse strand, counting down.
TCCGCCGGCTCGTCCAGCAGATAGTCCAGCGCATTGCAACCCGCGCTGGTGAGCATCACGATCCGGCTATGCTGGTTTAAGCCGAGCAGCGCCCGGTCGCAGCGCGGATCTTCCCAGCAGCAGTTGTAAATGAGCGTATTGGCATGAATCTGCCTGAAAAAATGTTCGTTTATAGATAAAATAGAACTCATGGCGAAAGCATCCTGTCTGTAAAAAGATACAAGCACCAAAAGTCACTACTTTACATTTTAAAGCAATTAAGTGTATGTTATTTTGATATTATGGTTTTATTAAGAAAAAAATTTTGAAAAAATTACTTTTTCTTAATAATAAATTAACACGCAGCCCGCAATTTTCCTCCGTCCGCACCTGACCTTTGCCCTTCAAAATCCGCATCCTAAAAATCCGCATTCCGCAATCCAAATTCCGCAATCCGATCATGCTTGGCTGGATTCTCTACAAACCCAGCAGTGAACTGCTACACCAGGAGGATTACGAAATTCTCCGGTTCCAGGAATCCGCTGCCAAATTCGATATTGATCTGCGGGTGCTCAATCCCGAACAGATCGAACTAATCGTTACGCGCGATGGCCGCAAGAGTATTTTAGTGGATAACCAGGCTACCGCATTGCCGGATTTTGTGATGCCACGGATGGGCGCGATGACGAACTACTTTACCCTGGCGGTAATCCGGCATTTGGAGCGCCTGGGGGTGTATCCGGTCAATTCTTCGCAGGCGGTGGATACGGTGAAAGACAAATTGTACACCCTGCAAATCCTCGCAGAGCACGATTTTCCCATACCCAAAACGATTCTGGCTAAGTTTCCGGTGGATACGGCGATCGTCGAGAAACAGCTTCAATTTCCGGTGATCGTCAAGACCCTGAGCGGCTCTCAGGGTAGTGGTGTGTTTTTGAGTATGGATAAAAACTCGTTTGAGGACTTGATGCTGCTCATCGCCGCGACGAATAAAAACGCCAACATTATTTTGCAGGAGTTTGTAAAAAAAAGTAAGGGCCGGGACTTGCGCGTGTTCACCGTGGGCGGACGCGCCATCGCTGCGATGGAACGGCGGGCGACCGATGGCAGTTTCAAAGCAAATTACAGTCGCGGCGGCAAAGTGAAGCGCTATCCCGTCAGCGTCGAATTAGCTTGGCTAAGTCGGGAGATCTCCCGCATCCTGGAGCTCGATATTGCCGGGATTGATTTCCTGTTCGACAAAGACGGCTTCAAAATTTGCGAGGTCAATTCTTCCCCGGGATTCAAAGGGATTGAATCCTGCTGTGATATCAGCGTGCCGGAAGAAATTTTCAAATTTATCCGGATTCAGCTGGGTGGAGGTGCGGTAGGCTGATATTGGATAAGCGCATGTACCGGATTTTATTGTCTTCGGGTGAAAACCCGGGGGTACTGAAAATATCCAACCTATATTTGCTGCAAAACAGTTCCTATGATACCACTAGTCAAACAATACCTTGATTCGTTAGACACAGCCTCTGTGCCCGATGCGCGCAAGGCGCTCTTGCAGCCGCTGGCAGATTATATCTGGATGCAAGTGGCGTCCGGCGCGGTAGCACGGCTGACTTTCATTTGCACCCACAATTCCCGGCGCAGCCACCTGGCCCAATTATGGGCCGCAGCGGCGGCGCAATACTGCGGCGTCGGCCCGGTGGCGTGTTTTTCGGGTGGCACGGAAGTAACCGCCTGCAACCCGCGCGCGATTGCAGCCCTAACCCGTGCGGGCGTGCGGGCGCAAGCCATCACGGCGGGCGAAAACCCGGTGTATTTATTGTCTTACGCCCATGGGGTAAACCCGCTGGTCGCTTTTTCCAAATTATACGATCAGGCGCCCAACCCACAAACGGAATTTGCCGCCATAATGACCTGTTCGGACGCTGAGGAAAATTGTCCGTTCATTCCCGGGGCGGAACAACGCTTTTCGATTGCTTACGAGGATCCGAAGGCGTTTGACGGCACGCCTGAGGAGGAGGCAGGCTACGATGCCCGCTGCCGGCAAATTGCGACGGAGATGCTGTGGATGTTTCAGCAGGTGTAAATAAAAAAACCGGGAGGCTCGATGAAAAAAGCCCCCCGGTTTTTTATTTATCGGTCCAACTATTCAACGATGACCCTGCGTGTAATCGCCTGATTACCGGAGGCAACCCGAATAAAGTAAGTGCCGGCCGACAGCCCGGTCAGGTCGAGGGGCTGGGTAAACCGGTCGGATTCCAGTTGTATGGTTTGCACACGAAGCAACCTGCCGGTCAGATCGTGGACGGCAAGCTGGTAGGTATCCGCCGGGAACCCGGTGAATTGCAGGTTCGTCCAGCCGGTGGCAGGATTCGGAAACACGCGCAGGTTTCCGACAAGCGCGGCGTCTTTTGTGCCAACAAGGATAGACACCATCACAGTGTCAGATTGTTCGCAGCCCGCAGCATTCACGACGGTTACACTGTAGGTTCCCGAGGCGGTTACCGAAATGGTCTGGGTCGTTTCCAGGGTATTCCAGAAGTAAGTGTATCCGGCGCCTGTGCCGGCATCCAGGAGATAAGTTGCGGGTGCGGTGAGGAGCGTATCGTTGCCCAGGTTGACTTGCGGCGCCGGTTTTTCAAATACGGATACCGTTTCGATGGAGTCGCATCCAAACTGATTAACCAGGTTAAATGCGACGGATTGCCCTGCGCCGATCAGCGTGCCGTTGATTTCGACCTGTTCGCCCGGACAGACCCCTATACTCCGGCTGGTGGTATCAGTGGGCAGCAAGCTGAATGTTACCGAATCGTTGGCTTTACACCCCACGCTGTTGGTGACGGTTACCGAGTAGAGACCGGTTGCTGTGACCGTGAGCGTTTGGCCGGTAGCGCCGTTGCTCCAGCGATATGCGCTGAAGCCGGCGCCTGCATCCAGGGTTGCGCTGTTACAATCGGTCACATTGCCCAGCGGGTAATCATAACTGCAATACGGCGATACGTAGCCCAGGGCTTGGGGCAAACCAAAGATAT
>JBEIDF010000017.1:0-34418 GCA_040383605.1 Lewinellaceae bacterium | reverse complement strand
GGCCGGGATTTACAAATACGCCTGGGTGAGCGCACGATCATGCGCGGCGCCTTCGACGGCGACGATATGGGCGAGGGAACCGACCGATTGCGCCTGTCCTTTGACTTTGAGCAGTTAGAGTCTGATTTTCAAACGATTCGCAGCATCATCCCCGGATTTTCCGCACCGGATTATTTCTACCGCCTCGGTCGAATCAATTTTATTGGGCGGTATCAACTGTTATTCGGGTTTAACCATATCCTCGACGGACAAATCCGGACTAATATTGGAAACGGCGACGTGGATTTGGAATTAGACCTGACGAATGGCATGGAAAAGGCCACGTACTCCGGTCGCCTGGATATGAATTCGTTCGACCTGGCCGCTTGGACCGGCAATCCGGACTTTGGCGCCGCTACGTTTCATGTGAATATTGCGGAGGGCTCCACCGGACTCACGCTGCCCACCATCCGCGCCAGTATTAACGGCGCTGTGGATACCCTGACGTATAAGGGCTATACCTATCGGAATCTTCGCATGAACGGGGCGTTTCAGCAGTATATCTTCAATGGGAAGGTGGGAATGGAAGACCCCAACGTGAATTTCCGTTTTGACGGGACAGTCAATTTGAAAGACTCCGTTCCGGTGTATGATTTCACCGCTGATATCAACCGGATAAATTTGCAGGCTTTAAATTTGGTGGAGCAGGACTGGACAGTTTCCGGGAATATTCCCAAAATTCAGCTCCGTATGCGCAGCCTGAACGATATTGAAGGGCGGGCTGAATTGAAAAATTTTCTGCTGGTACAAGACGATTCTGTCCGGCATCAAATTGAATCCTTGATTTTTCGCTCCAATTTAACTTCTTCCGGGGAACGGCAGTTTGTGTTGAATTCGGATTTGGTAGATGCAATCGTACGCGGCCGATTTAATCCGCTTGAATTGAGCCGGCGCCTTCAAACCCTCTGGTTGCGGTATCATCCGAAATTAGGCGCGCAATTTGGGTTTGCACCCAGGGATACCGCGCCTATTCCGAATGATCTGGTGGATTTCACGATGCAGATCAAAAATTCGCAGGCGTTGACCCGACTGTTTGCCCCGGAATTGGATACCCTGCGGGATGTTTCCCTGATCGGTAGGGTAGAGGCGGTCAAGGGCTTGATCTCCCTTTCGCTCCACGCGCCGCGGCTCAAATACGGGAATGTCGCGCTGGAGCGCGTGGATTTAAGTTGGAACAACGTAGCCGAGCGCTTTACCTTCGATCTCAATCTGCCGCGGATTCAGATCGGGAAAAGCAGTCCCCTGGAACCGCTTCAATTGAGCGGCGACGGGTATCAGGACGATCTGAATTTCAGCCTGCGCACCCTGGGCAGCGACACGTCGGGCTTTGTTCGCTCCCTGAACCTGAATGGCGTGCTTGGCGTGGTGGATACGCTTTGGCAATTGCGATTCAAACCCTCTAACTTATCGCTTTTTAATGAGCGCTGGTACATTGAAACGGATAACTACGCCCGGTTTACCTCCAATTATTTTGAGACCAAAAACTTTGAACTCGGGAATGAGACTGATCAGCGCATTCGACTCGACAGCCTCAACGGCGGTCGGGGGTTGGCGTTGGGGCTTACCAATTTCGATCTCCGGTTTTTGAATAAAATCATCCGTTCGCGCGATACAGCGATGTATCGCGGTAAAATTTTCGATTTTGAGGTGTATGTGCAAGATATATTCAAGCAGCGCGACATGTCGGTGTTTATCACAACGGATACCCTTTTTGTCCGCAACAAACCATACGGCTCAATTACCGGCAACCTTGAGCTTCGCGATTTGCGCGGGCCATTCACGGGGAAGGTCTTCTTGAACGATGCGCAGCGCCAACTCCGGCTGTCAGCGGCTTATCTGCCCGGGGGCGATGCGATCTTGGATCACCCCGAATTTGGTACGCTGAAAGCCGGGGAATTTAAAAGCCATATTACCGCGTCCAATTTTCCGATGGATATCCTGGAACAGTTTATTCCCGGTATTTCCAAGACTGGCGGCGCATTGGATGCAGATGTCGTGCTCAGCGGCCCGTTTGACAAAGTGGAAATGGACGGGAACGCGTTTATTCGGGACGGGCAGTTTCAGATAGACTACCTCAAGTCTATGTTTTATATCCGTAACCAACCGTTGCGTCTGACCAGCACCCAGATTTGGGCAGACGGCGATACGATCTGGGACGCAACGGTCAACCAAAATTACGCGATTGTGCAAGGGGGGCTACGGCACGCCTATTTTAAAAATTGGACAATTGATTGCCGTATTGAAAGCGCCGGCAACAATTTCATGGCATTGAACACCCAAAAAGGCGATAATGCGCTGTTTTACGGTCAGGGCATCGGAAAATTCAAAGCGGCCTTTAGCGGCACCTTCGCGCAGACGGATATCCGTATAGACGCTATCACGGGCGATAATACCCGGCTTTACATACCATTGTCTGAAGACGCTGAAATAAAAGATATCGAGTTTATTACCTATAAAAATAAAAGTGAAAATGGAGAACCGGAGGCTCGGAATGGAAAACGTTTTCGGATATCGGAGCTCAAAGGGTTGAATTTGGAAATGAATATCTCCGTCACCGATGCGGCGGAGGTGCAGATTATTTTTGATGAGCAGGCGGGCGATATTGTGAAGGGTAGGGGAGCGGGGGATTTATCCCTGATTATCAACCGCGAGGGTGAGTTCAAGATGTACGGCAATTACACGATACGGCGGGGCGAATACCTGTTTACGCTGTTGAATTTTGTAAATAAGCCGTTTACCGTAGCAGACGGCGGTACGATTTCGTGGAATGGAGATCCATTCGGCGCTCAAATCCGTTTAGACGCGACGTACGACGAAAATACGCCGATATTTAATTTTATCAGCGATGAATTGCAGCTGACCAACGACCAGACACTGAGCGGCGAGGCGCGCAAGGCCACCCGTGTTTTGGTGACCATGCATTTGAGCGGCGATCTTTTTAAGCCGGATATTTCATTTGAAATGGATTTTCCGAACCTGACGAACAGACTTAAAACGCTGGCTGACAATAAGTTAAGGTTGCTTCGGCAGGATCCGAACGAACTCAATCGGCAGGTGTTTGGCTTGGTGGTGGTGGGCTCGTTTTTGCCTTCCAACCTGACGGGCTCGTCTTACGGCACGAGTTTTCTTGGGCAGGCGCAGGCGTCCGGAATTAATACGCTGACCCAGGTATTTACGAGTCAGTTGTCCAATTATTTGAGTGGTTTGGCGGCCGAGTGGTTTGGCGGCAAGGTATCCAGTATTGATTTTGACATTGCGTATAATGAATATCGGAACGCGTTAGCGGATCCGAGTCAGCCAAATTTAGCACAGACTGGCCGGGAGTTGCAAGTTCGGCTGACGAGTGGATTTGCGGACGACCGGGTGACGGTGCAATTTGGCTCCCAGTTTGGTTTGGGCCGTCCGGCCACCAGTGCAAATCAGGATGGATTTTTAGGAGAAGACGTGACGGTAGAGATTCAGATGACGAAGAATCGCCAGTGGCGTTTGAAGGTATATCAGCGTATGGAGCCGGACATTGCGGGCGGGCCGCGTCGTTTGCGGTACGGATTCGGTTTGAGTTTTCGGCAGGAGTACGATTCATTTGATGAATTGATGCGCGGGTTGACCAAGTGGATGAAAAAAGCGGGATAAGGCTCGAAGCCAGCGGCCTATTTAACATAATATAAATTATAGATAAAATATTTATTCAAAATTAAACCCGCCATTTGTTACCTTCGCCGCCGAAAAAACAATCGCGCACGTTCTAGAGATGAAAAATACATACTTCGACCTGGTAGCCCAGACTTTTGACTTCCCCCAAGACGGATTCGCCCTCAAAAATAACCGGCTACAGTTCAACGGTATAGACGTCTATGAATTGATCAAAAAATACGGTTCGCCCCTCAAACTGACCTACTTGCCCAAAATAGGCGAAAAAGTCCAAACAGCCCGAAAACTGTTCCGTGACGCTATCCAGCGCCACGCCTACAACGGAAAATACGTCTATTGCTACTGCACTAAAAGTTCGCACTTCGCTTTCGTACTCAACGAAGTGCTGGAAAATGGCACGCAACTGGAAACCTCCTCCGCCTTCGATATCGAATTGATCTGGCGCCTCTACAAACTCGGCAAAATTAACAAAGGCACCACCATCGTGCACAATGGCTATAAGCCGCTTGCCTATATTCAACGCATCGCCAACCTGGTTAATGAGGGCTTCTACAATGTCATCCCGGTGTGTGATAATGCCCAGGAACTCGACCACCTCGACCAATTAGTAGAAAAAGGCAAGTGTAATATTGGCATTCGGATTGCCACGGAAGAAGAACCCAATTTTGAATTCTACACCTCCCGACTGGGTATCCGCCAGAGCGAGGTGATGGACTTTTACCAGCAAAAAATTGCAGGAAACCCGAAGTTTGAACTCAAAATGCTCCACTTTTTTGTGGATACGGGTATCAAAGACACCGGATATTATTGGACGGAACTGCAAAAGGCGATTAAAGTCTATTGCCAGCTTCGAAAGGTCTGCCCTACCCTATCCTGCTTTAATATGGGCGGCGGTATGCCAATCCGGAATTCGCTCGGATTTGAATTCGACTACAATTATATGGTCAGCGAAATCGTCCGGATGATTAAGGAAGGGTGCGACGATGAGGGCGTTCCGGAACCCGATATCTATTCCGAATTCGGAAAATATACGGTTGGTGAAAGCGGCGCAACCATTTTTTCCGTGATCGGGAAAAAGCAACAAAACGACGCGGAACAATGGTACATGCTTGATAACTCGCTGATTAATACGCTACCGGACAGCTGGGGCATCAAGGAGCGCTTTATCCTGCTGCCGATCAATCACTGGGATAAACCTTACCAACGGGTAAATATCGGCGGGATCAGCTGCGACAATGCCGATTACTACAACTCGGAGGCGCACATGAATCAGGTCTATCTACCGTCCTACAACGAAAAAACCGAGGAGCCGCTCTATCTTGGGTTTTTCCATACGGGCGCGTATCAGGAGTCGCTCAGCGGCTACGGCGGACTCAAACATTGCCTCATCCCGGCGCCAAAACACATTCTGATTGACAAAAATTATTACGGAGAGCTAACCGACTGGGAGGCATTCCAGGAACAGGAGGCGGCTTCGATGTTGCGCATCCTCGGGTACGACTCGCCGTACGCGTCTTGAGGTTTCCCGCAGAATTCGCAGAAATCGCGGAATTCGCAAAAAATATTATCCGCGGCTTCTGCGAATTCTGCGGGAGAACCCAAGCGGGCGTCTTACAGATTCCAGCGATCTAGGTATCGTAGGAACAACTTCGCCAGGTTTTCGGCGTCGGATATGCCGCGGTGGTGCTGGCCCGTAAAAACGAGCCCTTCACTTTCTACGGCTTTTTTGAGTCCGATGCCGTGGCGTTTGCCGTGCATCACCCGATATTGCTCTTTCAGATTGGTGTGGAGATCCGTCCAATCGTCGTCGAGCCGATGCAGTTTACAATCTGCTGCCAGCATCTTGCGATCGAAAGAACCCCAGGAACAGAGGATGTAATCGCCGGTATCCACCCGGGCCCAGTCCATAAATTCTTCAATTACAACAGGAAAAGTATCTGCGCGATTGACATCCTCTTGTGAAATGCCGGTTAGTTCCCGGCAAAATAGCGACAGCACTGGATGTACGACCGGTTTAATGAACCGGCTGAATTTTCCGCGCAATTGGCCGTACTCATTGAAGCGATACGCGCCGATTTCTATTGTCTCCTGGACATATCCGATCGGCATATTCTCCCAACAGGTTGCCTCAAGGTCGTAAATAATATAGTTCATTCCTGGCGCTTAAAGAAATTTCCGGCAGCCTATAGCAGATATCCTAAATTTGCCGAAGTTATTGGCAAATAACGGGAATTTTCTCAAGTTGTTTTCACGAACCTGCAATTTTGAATGCGTATTTTGCTTCTCAACACATACCGTCACGGGGGCGCGGGCGTGGCTGCCCGCCGGCTTCAGGTTGCGCTGCAATCGGTCGGCACGCAGGCGGATTTGCTAACGGCAGATCAAGTTGGGGCTAAATGGCCTTTTTACGCGGAGCGTTTGTCTTTTTTGCCATTTGAGCGCGACAAATCAATTCGTTTTTCATTTTCACTCGCTAATTTTGGGCACGACATTCGGATGCACCCCCTGGTGCAGTCGGCGGATGTGCTGCACTTGCACTGGATTAATCAGGGTTTTTTATCGCTGAAAAACATTCGGCAGCTGGCCTCCCTGGGCAAGCCGGTTGTCTGGACGCTGCACGATATGTGGGCTTTTACCGGCGGCTGCCATTATAGCGGCGCGTGCGATCATTTTCGGAAGGGCTGCGGCGATTGTCCGTACCTGCGGCGCCCGAGTCCGCAGGATTTATCCAGGACCATTCTGGATCGGAAACGGGCTTCTTTCCCCGAAAACCTCCATTTTGTCACTTGTAGCGAATGGTTGTCCGAAATAGCCCGTTCCAGCGCGCTGTTACGAGGATATCCGGTCGAAGCGATTCCCAATCCAATCGATACGGAAACATTCAAACCGATGGCGGCATTGGAACGAAGGGCCTACCGGCAACAAATCGGGTTACGCGAAAACGCACAGCTCGTACTGTTTGTCGCCATGAAAATTTCGGAAACGCGAAAGGGGTTTCATTATTTGCAGGCTGCTTTGGAAAAAATCAAGCGGGAGCAGCCGGCGCGTCCGATTGAAATTTTGGTAATCGGAAAAAGCGACCCGGCAGTTTTACAGGCACTCCCCTACCCTGTCCATGCGCTGGGTATGATCACCGAAGTTGCCGATCTGGTAAGCGCCTACTCTGCGGCCGATGTTTTTGTTATTCCATCCCTCGAGGACAATCTGCCCAATACCGTTATGGAGTCGCTGGCCTGCGGCACGCCCGTAGCTGGTTTTCAAACCGGCGGGATACCGGAAATGGTCGGCCACCGGTCATCTGGCTACATCGCGCCGCAAGGGGACGTGGCAGAGTTGGCCAACGGAATAGTTTATTCAATTGATAATCATGCAGTTGAATCAAAAAACGCGCGGCAAAAAGCGCTTGCCGAGTATGCAAATTCGCTTATTGCCGCGCGTTATCGCTCCTTGTATCAGCGGCTTCTGGCGCGTGGATGAGATTTTAGGGCAGTTATTTTTTACCCCGTTTGGCGGGCGCCACCGGCGCTTTTTTCTCTTTTTCGGCGGGTGATTTTGGCGTCGGCTGCACATCGCTGAGCAGGACGGGATCCGGCAATTCTTCTTTTTTGCGGAACCAGAAAAACAAGCCCAGCAGCAGTGCGAGCAGCAGGATTCCGGAGGCGGCCATCGAAATTTGTTCGCCGAGGTAGAAGGAGCGCGGCTCGAAGCGCATTTCGAGTTTCATGTTTTGTCCGGCGGGCAGGCGCATACCGCGCAACAGATAATTCACCTTGAAGAAGTCCGGCGCGGGGTTGCCATTCAGGTAGCATTTCCAGCCTTTTGCGGGCGGGTAGTAGATTTCCGAAAATACCGCGATTTGATCGCCGGCGGCCGAGTATTCGTACGCCATGTTGTCCGGATGGTAGCTGGTAAGCCGGATGGTCGCGCTGCTGTCCCAGCGAATATTCAAGTCGCCGGCGGCAACTGCAAAATTTTGTTGAATCACCGCTTCCTCGGCCGGGTTCAGGGTATGCAGGGCGCCGATTTCGGCATTGCCATCGGGTACGACCCGTACATATTTAACGAACCAGGCATTGCCGAGCGCCTTGGGGTTGGGCATAACTTCGCCCTGCTGTGAAACCAGATATTTCCCGTTTAACATCCCGATGACGTGGAGATTTTCGCCCAGGCTTGAACTCAAGAACGTATCCACTACCTCCTGGAAGCGCTGGATTTTGGCGGCGTGGTAGCCACTGATGCTTTTGTGGTAATACGACGTGATGGCATTGCCGGTGATACTGCCGCGGGATAAGTCCAGCACGCGGTAAAAAGGATCCGTATCCTGTTTGATACTCCGGTCGGCAGCCGACAATTCCGGCGGCGCGGAAGCAGCGCTTGCGGTGACATACTTATCGGCGGAAATCGTTCGGGTACAAACAGACCAGTTGTCTGCCAGCGCGATGAGTGCGATTACCGGCACAAGCACGGCGGCTTTCAGGGCGCCGCGCAGGTAAAGCCAGATCAGGCCAAAGGTCAGCGCCACAATTGCCAGGGAGCGCAGCGCGTCGGAACGGAGCATATCCGCGCGGTCTTCCTCCAGTAGGCGGAACAGATCCGGGTTTTGCTGCGCCAGCATAGCGTCGTTTTGGCCGCCGTTTCCGCCCAGCACCAAGGCTGCAAGGCATAAGAGCGCGGTGATTCCCCCGCCCAGGAGCACGGCACGTCTTCGTTGTTCTACCGGCAAGGAGGAGTCCATCAGTTTTTGCAGGCCGAGTGCGGCCAGTACCGCTACGCACCAATGGGCAGGCCCCAGGGCCATGGAGACGGCGCGGAACTTGTTGAAAAATGGCAGTGTAGTGTACCAGATGTCATTCAGGAAAAAATTCTTTCCCCAGGCGAGGCTGAGCATAAAAAGGCTGCCGCTCAATAGCCACCATCGAAGGGCATTATTTAACAAAAATGCCCCAACAAAGAATAGAAATAGCAGGGCGGCGCCGAAGTAAATCGCGGTACCCACAAACGGCTGCTCGCCGTTATAGAACAGCCCCGAAATTTGGCCGCGCAGCTGCGGCTGCACGTTTTTATACAACTGCGTATCCTCGAAGCGCTCCCCTGCCCCGCCGCCAGCAAAATGCGGCACCAGCAGCGTCAGACTTTCGCTGATGCCGTAGCTCCAGCCGAAGAGGTAGTCTTTATCCAAGCCGGTACCCTTGGCTGATTTCTGCGTCAATTCCGACTTACCCCGAATGGTTTCCTGGCTGTATTCATACGTTGGCCAGAGTCTGGAGGTATTCGCGCCGAAACCGAGGCCTAGCGCCAGGGCAGCAATTGCCGCCGCTTTGGCCCAATCGGCGATTGCGTGTTCGCGCACCGCAGCGAATAGTTGGGCTAAAAAGTAAAAACCGGCCAGAATCAGGGTGTAGTAGGTAATTTGCACGTGATTCGCGTACACTTGCAGGGCGATGAAAAGCGCGGTCAGCCCGCCGCCGAGTAGCCATTGACGACGCAGGAGCAGCGTGAGTCCGGCAAATATGCCCGGCGCCAGTGCCAGCGCCATCATTTTGGTGGAGTGTCCTGCTTCCAGAATATCCACATTGTAGGTACTAATCCCGTAGGCCATGGCGCCAAAAAGCGCAACGCGCCAGTCGGTCCGCAGGGTAATCAGGCACCAGTAGGTAAGCAGCATCGCCAGAAAGACCTGCGCCCAGACGGCGGTATAGTCCGTCCATAAAAAAAGTGCATTAAAAACCGGCCCGGTAAAATTACCGGAGGCCGCCGAATAAATCTGGTAGCCTGGCATTCCGGCGAAGGCGCTGTTCGTCCACAACGGCGCTGTGCCGTCTTTTTTCAGGTATTCCTGTATTTCAGTTTGCATCCCGACCGCCTTGTCGTTATCCGGCTGCGGTAGGACTTTGCCTTGGAAGGCGTTGGGTGCAAAAAACAGCGCGGAGAGGGCCAGTAAGGCGACTATGGCCGCGAGATGGAAGGAAAATTTTCGAAAATTCATGCGTCAGAATTTCAGTAAAACCGGCTAATCGGCGCAGCGAAGGTATAGATTTACCTGGATTTTTGCGCCAAGATCCTCCGGATTCTGTAAGTGCCGACCCTGATAGTGCCCGCATCCACCTTTTGGGATTATGTATTTCGCTGCATACATCTGCGCAGAAACACGAGAAAACGCTAATATTTTAAATACAATTCTGTATTTTTGCCGCTCCAAACGTTTTTAACCTAATTTTACAACACAAAATTCTGCATCAGAAATGAGCAAAAAACTTTTTTTACTGGTCGCCCTCTTCGGCGCTTTCACCTTATTCACCACCTCTTGCGGCGAAACGGACCCATGCAAAGACGTAGATTGCGGCCCGAACGGTACTTGTTTTGAGGGTACCTGCGAGTGCATTGACGGCTTCGAAGGCGATGCCTGCGACGTGGAATGGGCCACGAAATTCCTGGGTTCGTTCCTGGGCAGCGACAATGTGACCGCCAGCACGGCAGGCACCACGCTGGGCGTGTACACCTTGGCGCAGCCGGCGGTAGTCACGCGCCTTTCCGAAACCAAAATTCGCATCAGCAATTTCGGCGGTTTCGAGTCGTTCCTGGATGCGACCATCGAGCGCGAGACGCCTACTTCGCTGACGGCGGAGACATTGGATTTGACCTTTACGGATCCGACCGGTCGCAAGTTCACCGGAACGGCAAAACTGACCGGCAACGCGCTGATGGGCACGTATCGAGTTACTTTTTCTGATAATACGTATGATGACGCGACGTTTAATTACACGAAGTAATTGACAGCAAACCGCGATTAAAATTAGAGGCCGTTGCAAGTTAAACCTGCAACGGCCTCTTTTTATATATCTACAGAAGCGGTTCGAAGATCAATTGCCGCCTTCCTGCTTCACGGCGCCGCCGCGTTTCTTTTGTGCAGGTGCTGCTTCCGGCGACGTGGGCGGGGGCGCTGCACCCGAGCGCGATTTTTGCGTTTCTACGTCGCCTTGTTGTGCTGCGCCGCTCCGGGATTTCTGCGGATCGGGCGCCGGCGGCGTAGGCTGCGGGAGCGGATCCGCTTTTGGCGTTGCGGGTTTTTTAGCCGTTTTTTTCGCGGCTGCCGGCTTTTTGGTTGCGGCTGCCGCTTCCTGTTCGGCTACAAAAGCGTCATAGCGCGTTTGCGCTTCGGCCATTACGCGGTCGGAGCACGCTTGCTTTTGCTCCTGGCGGAATGCCTCGAGTTGGGTTTGGATGGCTTGGTTGATTTCCGCTCTTTGTTGTTCGAGCGTTTTGCCGCCAAAAGCGGTCAGGCTAATGAAAGCCACGGAGAGCGCTGCCGCGCCGAAAAGCATTTTTTTATACATGGTGTCTTTTCTTTTTTACTTGTGTTGGAATGCGGGTGTTACGTTGCTTACTGGACAGGCGCTGCGCCGGCCTCCGCTTTTTTCTTTTCTACTTCCGCTTGCACGCGGGCTTCAAACTCTGATTCGCAGAGGGCTGCTTCTTCCTGCTCAATAGCCGGCTTGCCTGCCTCCAGGCCTTTTTGAATTTCCGCCTGCACCTGCTCTTCCGTCAGCAATTTTTCGCCGCAGGAAGCCGAAAAGAGCGTCAGCGTAGCGCCGGCGAGGATTCCCAAGATCATTTTTTTCATGTTTGCGTACTAATTTTGATTGGTTGAAAATTTTTGCAAAAGTAGTGAATTTGACGCGCGTTGGGCGCGGAAAAATTTCTCCTAAAACGATCTTTTTTCGCTATCATTGTCTGGTAATTCCAAAATTTGTCCTGACAATGCCTTTAACCCCTGTCTGTATTCGTATTCGTGCGATTTTTCGTTTTGCTTTATTAATTTTCCTGGGACTATTCTGTTGTTTTGGTCGTCTTCGCGCGCAGGTGGAGGATCCAATAAACGGCGAATTGTTAGAAAATTTTTTCCGGGACGGCGAGCAGGGCGGCGAGTCTGACGCGCAGGTTCTGACCGAGCAGTTGGATCGTCTGGCTGTAAATCCGGCCAACCTGAATGCCCTTGATCCCGCGGATTTGCTGCAGTCCGGCTTGGTTTCGGCCCTGCAAGTCGAGCAATTGCGCGCTTACCAGGCCGAGTTTGGGCCGCTCTTGAATATCTATGAGTTACAGGCCGTGCCGGGTTGGGAACTGGCGGATATTGAGCGCGTTCGGCCGTTTTTTACGGTGCGTACCGGACTGGATCAGCGCGTGGTTCCGATTCAGCAGGGACTATGGCGGGGGGGGAATGAGTTGTTGACGCGTTGGGGGCGAATACAGCAGCCGGCTGCCGCTTCCGGATACGAAGGCCGGATGCCCGCCTTTGCTGTGCGGTATCGGCATACCTTTGACAATCGGCTTCGGTACGGTTTTACGGCGGAAAACGATGCGGGCGAAGCATTTTTCTCTGGCAGCAATCCGCGGGGATTTGATTTTTACAGTGCCCATTTGTTTCTGCAGGGAGCGCATCCTGCGGTTGCGCAGCTGGCGGTGGGCGATTACGCAGCCCGTTTTGGACAGGGTTTGCTGCTTCAAACCGGCTTCATGCCCGGCAAATCTGCCGAAAGCGTGGGGGTGGCGCGCGGCGGCCCGGCACTGCGCCCCTATTCGGCTTTCGGCGAGGCATTTTTTTTGCGCGGCTGCGGCGCGACTGTTCGGATGGGGCGCAACTGGGAAGCCACCCTACTCTATTCCCGGCGGCGGCGCGATGGCAACGTGCTGCTTCCATCCGATTCCACGGAGACCGATTGGGCTTTCAGCGCGCTGCAAACATCCGGACTGCACCGAACGGCGGCGGAGATTGCCGACGAGCGGGCGGTACTCGAGCAGCTCGGCGGCTTTTCAGTTCGTCACCGGCACGCGCGCGGGTACGTTTCGGTGAACGGCGTTGGATACCATTATGATAAATCCTGGACGCCTGCGCCTGCGCCCTACCGTCGGTTCGGCTTTACCGGGAACAGTCTCACCGGTATGAGTATAGATTATCAGTTTCACGTTCGGAATCTGTTGGTTTTTGGCGAAGCCGCCCGCAGTGCGCGGGGCGGGTTGGCGGCGGTAAACGGCGTGTTGTTTTCGCCCGATCGGCGCGCGACCCTGGCTGTAATGCACCGGTATCTCGGGCGCGATTACCAGGCCATTTATGCAGCGCCTTTCTCAGAAGCGTCTGCAGCGGCCAACGAGCATGGTCTGTATGTGGGTTTGGAGGCCAAGCCTTCAAAGCCGTGGCGTATCAACGCTTACGCCGATGTGTGGCGGCATCCGTGGCTGCGTTTCGGCGCCGATGCGCCTTCGGTTGGCTGGGAGTACCTTTTTCGGGCGATTTGGACACCCCGGCGGGGCGTATCTGTGTATGTGTTGTGGTTTTCGGAAACGAAAGAGCGTTCCGATGCGTTGGAGTCCGTTGCGGATTTGTATCCGCATCGTCGGGAGCGGTTGCGCGTGCACGCGGCCTACAAGTTGGGCGGCGGGCTGGAGCTTCGGAGTCGGGTGGAATGGACTCGGTACGCGGTTGGGAATCTTCCGGCGGCCGGCGGATTTATCGCTTTTCAGGAGGCCGTGTTCAAGGCGCTCAGCTTTCCGGTGTCGGGTACCTTTCGGTTTACCTTGTTTGATACAGAGGATTTCAACACCCGCGTGTATGCGTACGAGCAGGATTTATTCGCGGCGCTTTCCGTGCCTGCGTTTTCCGGGCGCGGCGCCCGGATGTTTCTTAATCTTGCCTGGCGAGTGAACACTTGGTTGCGGGTTGAGGGGCGGTATGAGCGCACTGTACAGGAAAAAACAGTGACGGACAGCGGCGTGATTGGCCCGCGGCACGCGCTGAAATGTCAGTTGCGCATGAAGTTCTGACGGTGTTAATTCACCGCTTCCACGCCTGCGATTTCGGGGATTTTATTGCGGATGGCCTCCGAGATGCCGGCTCGGAGCGTCATGGTGGACATAGCGCAATTTTCGCACATACCGAGCCAGCGAATTCGCACGCGCAGGTCTTCGGTGATTTCCACCAATTCCACATCACCGCCGTCCACATTTAGGTGTGGTCGGACGGTATTCAGGGCTTCTTCGACCCGGTCAATCATGCGTTGTTTTTCTATGGTCATTGTATTGCTAAAATTGATCTGCAAAGGTGCGAAAAAATCAGGCGACTACTGTTTTAGTTTATCCTTGTATTTTTCCCGAAACTTTTTCACCTTGGGCGATATGATATACGCGCAGTATGGTTGGTAGGGATTGTCTTTGTAATAGTTCTGGTGGTAGTCTTCTGCCGGGTAGAAGCGGGTAAGCGGCGCGATTTCGGTCACGATCGGATCGTCCCAGATAGCGGCGGCGTCTTTTTTTACTTTTTCGGCGCTTTCCTTTTGCGCTTCCGAGTGGTAAAAAATGACTGATCGGTATTGCGTGCCCACGTCGTTACCCTGTCGGTTGAGCGTGGTGGGGTCGTGCACGGTGAAGAAAATCTCGAGAATCTCGTCATATCGGACAACGGCGGGGTCGAAGACGACTTGGATGACTTCGGCGTGGCCGGTTGTACCGGTACAAATTTCTTTGTATGTTGGGTTGGCGACGCTGCCGCCTGCATATCCGCTTACGACCTTGTGCACCCCTTGCAAGTCTTGATAAATTGCTTCTACACACCAAAAGCAACCGCCGCCGAGCGTAGCGGTGTCGCGTTGGGAGGAGCCTTTGGGAGGTGTTATTTGATCAGCGTCTGGCATTTGTGCATGTTGTTTAGGTTCAGCGATAGGCCCGGATTTGCAGGCGAGCGCGCTGCAAAGAAGCGCCAGGCGGAGTACGAATAATCCTTTCATATATCAGGTTTGAGCGCGGCGTTTTCGGCGTGCGCGCTATTTGATCTGAAACAAAAAACAAGCGGCGTGGTTTCGGTTCGCGGTCATTATTGTTCCTGCGAAATTGCGTGTCTTGCCTCTTTAAACAATTGATATTGTTCTTTTCCGGCTAACAAATCGAGGAATCGGTTGAGCGCGATCCACTTGGCTTCGTCCAGTTCGTAGCTGATATGTTTATTAAAATACAATTCGAGGTCGGCGCCCGGAAATGACGGGAGCACTTTGATAAGTTCCGGTATACGCTCTAATCCGGCGGCGAGGGCGGCATTGAAAGTTTTTTTGAAGGCATCGGGGAGCGGGCGGGCGCTAATCCAGGCGGCGAACACGAACGGAAGCCCGGTCCAGTTAGTCCAGGCTTCGCCCAGGTCGTACACATACCGAAACCGGCCGTGTTGCGGGAATGTGCGGTCGCCGATAATCAATCCTGCGGTAGTGCCTTTAATATGTTGTTCGAAGCCTTCGGATGCGGGCAAAAATTCCGGTTGGATATGCCAATATTCGCGGCAGAGCACCTGTGTCAGCGCTGCGGAGGTTTTGGAGTGAAAATCGAGGTAGAGTTTTTCGATGCGTTCCAGCGGCGCTTCTGAAAAAATACAGACCGTGTGTACAGCGCCATACGCGCCGATGCAGAAATCAGAGGCCACGTACGCCTGATCCAACTCCGGGATAATTGCCACCGGTGTAAGCACCAGATCGGCTTCTCCGGTGCGCAATTTTTCGGCACAGACGGCGGGAATATCCAGGCTTAATTCAATTTGATTGGCCAATTCGCTTCGGAACAGACCGTATATAAACGGTTTCGTATTTAGATAGCTTACGGCCGATATCCGGATTTTGTCCATAATTAAGATTGCGATTGCACGACTGGCAGATCGAGGTAGCCTTTCCAGATTTTATCTTCTTCGAACACGGTATCGGAATAGTCGTGGAGCACCTGATACAGGGTATCGCGTTCGAGCGGTTTTCTACCTACCTTTCGGATCATATCCACCAGTTCGCGGGTGCTCAGCGCCGGATGTTGTTCTTCTGCGCCGGCCATCGAGTAGATCTTCGTTGTATCGTCAATCGTGCCGTCCATATCGTCTACGCCGAAGGCCAGCGACATTTGGGCAATATTTCGGCCGATCATTGGCCAGTAGGCTTTAATATGGTCGAAATTATCCAGGTAGATTCTGCTGATGGCATAATTTCGTAAGTCTTCAACGGCTGTACTTTCGGGGATATGGCTCATTTGGTTATCCTGATTTCTGAATTTCAGGGGGATAAACGTTTGGAAGCCGCCGGTTTTGTCTTGCAGTTGTCGGAGTTGTTCGAGGTGGTCTATGCGGTGCTCAAAGCGTTCGATATGGCCATAGAGCATTGTGGCATTCGAGCGTTTGCCGAGGCGGTGCCAGATTTCGTGAATTTGGAGCCACTGTTCACCGGTGCATTTATCGGCGGCGATTTGCTCGCGGATTTCCGGGTGGAATATTTCTGCACCGCCGCCGGGCAGGCTGTCGCAGCCGGCCTCCAGGATTTGGCGCATCCCGGTTTCGTAATCAATTTTGGCTTTTTTAAAAATATAATGGTACTCCACCGGCGTCAGGGCTTTGATATGTAAGGCAGGGCGGTGGCTTTTTATTTTCCGGAACAGCTCCACGTAGAAATTCAAGTCGTATTGCGGCAATACGCCGCCTACGATATGCACTTCCGTGACGGGTTGTTCATCGTATCGTTTGACGATATCGAGCATATCCTGCATGGAATAGGCCCAGGAATCGGGATCCTCCCGTTGTTTGATCAGGCGGGAATACGAACAAAATTTGCAGTCATAGACGCACAAATTGGTGGGTTCGATGTGGAAATTGCGGTTAAAATAGGTGTTATCGCCATTCTTCTTTTCCCGGACAAAGTTTGCCAGCGCGCCCAGGAAGGGCAATTCGCCTTGCTCGTAGAGGTACATCCCTTCTTCCGGGGTAATCCGTTCATTGGCGATTACTTTTCGCGCGATATTTTGGTGCTTTTGGGGTAGCGCGTCATCTTGCAGCAGCGCCTCGATCTGTTCTTTTCCACGCATGATGGGTATGGTGTAGTGATAGCCTACTGAACGAGATTTTCCCGTGTTTGTTCAAATTACCGGTTGTCGGAGGCTTCCTGAAATTGTAACTGGTTAGCAGGATCGCTGTCTGGCCAAAAAAATCCCATTTTCCGCCATACTTCGCAATTTTTTTTGACCATAGCGCTGCTATGGCCTGCAAAAAATCGCTTCGTCTGGCGAAAAATGGAACCTTTTTTGGCTCAGACGCGACCTGCTAACCAGTTACCTGAAATTTAATCAGCGAAATCAGTTTCCGCGCGTTTTCGGTATTCGAAAAATTCGTTTCGAGATATTCCCGGCGCTCTTCGATTTTTGATTCGGTGAACGGCGCATTGATGAGCGCCTCGAGCGATTGGCGGATTGCGGCGGCGGAATTGCGCACGATACAGAGGTGGTCGAGGTTCGAGCCGCTGACGAGGTGATCGTTCACGACGCAGAAGCGGCCCCGGAACAGGGCGTTGATCAGTTTCAGTTTGATGCCGGCGTCTGTGAAAGAGACCAGCAGGTTGATGTGGGCGTTTTTGAGTAAATCGGCCATCCGATCATCGTCCGGATTTTCTACCAGTGTGATATGTTCGTACTGGCGCGCGGCTTCTTTCAATTTGGCGGACGGGCCCATGCCGGCGATGACAAACGGGATGTCTATTTCTGAGAAGACTTCATTGATCAGCCAGATACAGGCTTTTTCGTTGTCGGGTACGCTCAATTTTCCATGAAACAGCACATACTCGCCGCGCCCGGTCAGGGACTCCACTTTATCATTTGGGTGAAAAGCGGGCAAATAATGGGTATTAGCCTTCATATCTGCGTAATACGCCTGGTCATTGGTGGATAAGGTCAGGATTTCATCGGCATGGAGCACCACCCAGGGTTCTGTTCGCTGCAGTTTGATGCTTTCGATGAAATAGTACACTTTTTCGAGCACATCGGTAGCCAGTTCCGAGAGGCGCTCATAGTATTTCCACTCGACATTGTGCATGCGCACGATTTTCTGCCGGCCGCGGAGTCGCCGACTCCAGACAAAACCGGCGGTATGCATCCCTTCGAAGAGCACCGGGTATTTATCGCGGCGCAGTCGGCGCAGGAGGCTTCTGTTCCGGCGCGTTTGCATGATAAAAGGCAGAAAGCTCAGTTGCCAAATGAGCGAGCGGCTGCGTTTGTAATAATAGACTTCGTGGCAATACTGTGCCAATTCGGGGCGCGGCTGTCGGTCGCCGTATTGAAAACAGTGCAGGATGATTTTGACGCCCTGCGCGTGCAAGGCTTTGATTTGGTTGTAAATCACAATAACCCCGCCGTAATTGGCCGGGTACGGAATATCAAATGCAACGATATGCAGGTACATGGCTGCTGATTTTGTTTGCAAAGATACGGATGTTTTACTTGCAGATTGGACAGGGGCGAACGATTCCGCACGCAGATAAAACTATATTCTTGGCGGCGCATGGTATTACCCGAGGTAAAACGGTTCTACCAGCGCGGCAAACGGTTCGACGAAGCGTCCGGCGCCGTCAAAGAGTACCGGTGCGGATTTTTTAAAAGGCAGCGGCGCGCGGGAAAATTGGAGCAACGAGCGTTCCGGTGGGCCGTCCGGGCGCGTGCGCAGATCCACGAGTACGTTGCAATACAGCCCTTTTGTGGCGGCTAGTTCCTGAAATCGGCGGCCTTCCGGAACCGGCAGGATCAGGCAGAGTATGCCTTCCGGCGCCAGGAGGCGGCGTGTGTGCCGGATCAATTCGCCGGGTGGGAGCAACTCGGTTGCGCGGGCGCGGCGGCGGTGTTCGTATGGCGATACGACCGTTTCGCTAAAAAAAGGCGGGTTGCTCACGATGAGGTCGTACGGGCCGCCATAGAAGTCTTGGACTGCCGTTTCCCAGACTTTAATTCGATTGGCCCAGGGAGTGCGGCGGATATTGTCCTTGGCGCACGATGCGGAGGCGCGGTGGATTTCCACGGCGTCTATCTGCATGTTTTCGTTTCGTTGCGCCAGCATGAGGGCGATTATGCCGGAGCCCGTTCCGATATCCAGGGCGCGTTGTATGCCGGTGGTGTGCGCCCAGGCGCCGAGCAGCACGGCGTCTGTGCCGAGCGGGTGCGCCACGCCTTCTTGGCGGATTTCAAATTTTTTGAATTGGAACGCTGAATACGCCATCTTGCGCGATAATTTTGAGCACATATTGCCCGGGCGGCGCCGTCTGCAGGTTCAGCTCCATGCGCTCCGGGCGTCCGCCGACGCGTTCGGAACGCAGGCGTCTGCCCGTCAGGTCCCAGATTTCGACGCGCAGGATATCGCCGATGAGCGCGGTTCCGGGTTCCAGCGTGAGGTGGTCGGTCACCGGGTTAGGAAAGATTTGCCAACGGCGCGTTGCGGGCGTCTTTTCTGCGGTTACGATTTCTGATAATCGCTGGTTGAACTCTGCTTTATAAAGCAGCGCGATATCGGCGTCGTACAGGATGAGGGTATTTTCGTCGTTGACGGTTTCTGCGGCATTCGACCAGTTGTGCGAACCGGTAACTACCAGTGGTTGGGAGGCCGGGTAGCCGGCGTCCACCACGCCGTATTTGTGGTGCAGGTCGGCGGGGGGTAAATGACCGTACACAGAGAGTCCTTGTGCGGCGAGATAGCCCAATTCGCAGCCCAGGTCGCTGGTATTTTCGATCATGCCCCGGACGGGGACGCCCGTATCGTCATAGAGATCCACCAGGATATCCCCGATTTCATTTTTTGTAAAAGAGAACAGCGCAAAATCGGCGCTGTGGTTTGCGGTGGCCAGTGCGCCGACGATTTGATCGGTCACGCCATCGCTGGGCGAGAACCAGAGTTGCGCCATTTTGCCGCCGATTACAAAATTGTGCGGGGTATTATTGGTTTTTGTGCTACCAAAGCGCGCGTTGGCTGGAACGGGTTGTGCGCCTACCCCACCCCACATTTCTTCAAATTCCGCTTGGTAGGCTTTTGCGAGCGCCTGATCCTGGATAAACAGGAGATTATTGTGGTCGGCGATCAGGTTTGTGGTAGTCCAGTTGACAGATCCGGTCATGACCCAGGTTTTTGCGGGCAGATCTGGGTCAATGATCATAAATTTATTGTGCATCAGCGCTTCCGTGTTGCCGTAGAGCACCGGGAACGCCGGCGGCGGTGACAGGGCGGAATTGGAAGCGGCGGCGGCGGCAATGTAGCGCACCCGGACGCCGCGGGCCTGCGCGGCTTTTAGCGCGTTGGTGATATCGCTTCGGTTGTTGTTGTACATTGCGACGTCAATCTGTTGCTCCGCCTGATTGATCCGGCCGATCATCGCGTTGAGCATGATCGGGTATCCGATGCCCGCCGGTTTCAAGTCGCCGGCGGTACCTTCGTCAATCGGGTGGCTGAAATAGATTTCGATCGCCCCGCTGGAGCTGGGCGTTTGTGCGTACAGGCATACGGCCAGCAGCGATGCCGACAGGGGCATCCAAAAATTGCGATTAAAAAACATGCGCGTAGTAAGGATTATATGCGTAAAAAAACAGATCAGCAGAGCTGGAATTGTTGCCTTTACGGCAACCGGATTCTATTTATTCAGTCAGCTGCGTTTTCCAAACAGCAGACTTCCGATTCGAACCATTGTGCTGCCCTCTTCGAGTGCGAGTTCCCAGTCGCCGGACATGCCCATGGAAATCTCCCGGAATTCCGGGCGATCGGAGAACCAGGTTGTTTTGAGCCAGTGGAAAGTGTCGCGGAGGGCGCTAAATTCCCGGCGTATTTGGCCTTCATCGTCCGTAAAAGTAGCCATTCCCATGACGCCGCAGATGCGGGCATTGGACAAATTCTTCAAAGGTCCGGTTTGCAGCAGCGCTTCGGCTTCTTCCCGGCTCAGGCCGAATTTCGTTTCTTCTGCGGCGATGTGGAACTGCAGCAAGCAATCAATAACACGCCCGCATTTCGCGGCTTGCTTATTGATTTCCTCGAGCAGTCGGAGGCTGTCCACCGAGTGAATCATGCTGATAAACGGCGCAATGTAGCGGACTTTATTGGTTTGCAGATGGCCGATTAGATGCCAGCGGACGTCGGGCGGCAGCAGGGGTTGTTTTTCCAATAATTCCTGCACGCGATTTTCGCCAAAATCGCGACAGCCGAGTTGGTATGCCTCCTGGATCGTTTCCGGCGGATACGTTTTGGATACGGCTACCAGCGTAGCGCTTTTAGACGCCAACTTGGTTTGAATTTTCTGCAACAACTGGACGTTCATGCTGCAAAGTTACATTGGTTCTGCCAAATTTCACCGAATTGGAACAGGCTTGGGCGCGTCGGGTTGCACTATTCCTTAAAACCGTTTTCACATTCGTACAAACTGGCTACCTTTAAGCCTTGAAAAACAGATTATCAAAATCTTGTGACCATTATTTAATTTTATAAATTTCATCGTAATCCCGCCCTCTTCATTATGCGTACAACTTCCATTCCATTTCCCTTTGTTCTTATTTTTTTGTTAAACTTGCCAGTGGCTGCGCTGTTTGCGCAAATTCCGGTGGGTAATTTGAGTTTAAATGGGCCTTCCACCATTTGTCTGGGCGATTCCACGGCTTTTCGGGTGTCGGTTACAAACGGCGGCAACCCGCCTTTTTCCATTACGTACTCCTTAAATGGCGTCACTCAGCCATCGATCAACACCAACAATAATCCCTACGATTTCCAGCTCGCGCTTACGCAAAATACGCTGGTCGCGCTCACCGACCTGGATGCGAACGGACAGCATTGCATCCTCACCGGCGGCGCCAATATTTCGGTGGTGACCCCGCCGACTGCCGTGATCTCCGGGGGCGGGCAGATTTGCCAGGGCGGGAGCGGAACGACCATCCGGGTCACATTCACCGGCAGCGGTCCCTACACGTTTAATTACACTGCGGATAACGTACCGGAACCGCCGGTGACTACCAACGACAATCCGTACATTATCAACGTGAATCCGAGCTCTGGCACCATTTACCGGCTCACCAGCGTGAGCAATCCGACCTGTGCCGGGACGGTATCCGGCACGGCGATTGTATTTGTGTTTACGCCCTCCACGGCCCGTTTGACCGGCGATTCGACTTTTTGCAACAGCGCGATGACGACACTGCCGGTGGATTTCACCGGTACCGGCCCGTTTAATTTGGTTTATTCTATCAACGGTGTTCCGCAGGATACCGTGGAAACCTTTGACGATCCGTTTTTGATCCCGGTGGATGTGGATTCCACCACCGAATACCGGCTTCTCAGCGTGCAATCACCCGGTTGTTTTGGCTCGGTGATTGGTTCTGCGACGGTTACGGTGCTCTATTCGCCAAGTTACTCTAACGTGCAGGTGCAGTGCAACCAGGCTGCGGGTAACTACACCGTTGAATTTGACGTCGTCAATGCAACGCCGCCGCTGACGCTGGTTTCCGGTGCGGGCGCCTTCAACGGCAATCGGTTCACCAGCGCGCCGATCCCGCTGGCGCAGGACTACGCGTTTGTATTCCGCGACTCGGTGAATTGCGGCGACGTCACGGTGAGCGGTCAGACGATTTGCAACTGTAACTCCGAGCCCGGGGTGATGAATTCCGCCCTCGGCTATGCGTGTCCGGGCGATAGCGTCATCGCTAATTTTACGGACGTCGTGCTGAATGGAAGCGATTCGCTGCGTTTTATCTTGCATACCCAGCCCGGCATTCCGTTGGGAGATATCATTGCCTGGAGCGATACGCCCGGATTTATGATTTCTGATACCCTGCCTTTGGACTCTGTTTATTATATCTCGACGGCGGTAGGGCCCGTTCTGAACGGCGACACCCTCGATATCAATTCGCCGTGTTTTCGGGTTGCGACAGGCACCCCGTTGGCCTTGCGCGCGCGTCCAACAGCAACACTGGCCGGGGACACGACGGTTTGCGCCGGCGCAGACCTATCCGTGCCCGTGCAACTAACTGGAAACGCGCCTTTTTTGCTCACCTATTCATTTGATAACCAAGCGCCGGATACAGTCGGTCCGATCTCGACCAATCCCTACAATTTGAATATCGGCCCGGCATCGCCGGGTGCGCTTCGCCTGATTTCCGTCAAAAATCTATTTTGTTCGAATGACCTGGCGGATACGCTACAGATCGCAAACCACCCGCTGCCGCAAATCACCGATCTCGAAGTGCAGTGCGATTTTTCCAATGCCACCTACCGGGTTTCTTTTGATGCGGCGGGCGGTACCGCGCCCTACGCGGTGAACGGCGTGGGCGGAGGTTTTGTGGGCGCCACCTTCACCAGCGCCCCGATCTCCAACGCCCTGCCCTACGCCATTGCTTTGTCCGATGTGAACAACTGCGGCCAGGCGACGGCGAGTGGTACGGCCATCTGTATTTGTCCGACTTTCGCGGGCACGATGGCTACAACGCTGATCAAGCGTTGTCCTGGAGAAACTGCTGTTGCGACGCCTGGAGGCGACCAGACTTTGGATACCGGCGATGTGCTATTGTTTGCGCTGCATACCCTGCCGGGCGCCGGATTAGGCACGGTGCTGGCGGTGAGCACATCGCCCTCGTTTAATTTTCTGCCTGGCCAGATGCAATTTGGCGTAACCTACTACATTTCTGCTGTTGCCTGCAACGATTTGGGCAACGGGCAGATTGATTTGAACGACCCCTGCCTGTCGGTATCTGCCGGCACGCCCGTCCGGTGGAATGCGGCGCCAACGGCGACGATTGGCGGCACATACAATGTTTGTCCTGGGCAGCAGCAGTTACTGGGCATTCAATTTACAGGCCAGGGGCCTTATTTGTTTACCTACACCCAGAACGGGTCGCCGACCACGGCTATTGCCCCGCAGAACAATTTTGCCATCAGCACCACCTTGTTGCAAAATACGACCATCCAGCTGGTGTCCGTAAGCGACGCCAATTGTCCGGGGACGGTAAGCGGGCAGGCAGTTATCACGGTGCACCCCAAGCCCGAACTGTCCAATCTTGAGATTATTTGCAACCCGGACAACCTTTCCTATTCTGTGCGCTTTGACGTTACGGCGGGCGATTTGGCGACGATGACCTTTACCGGTAACCTTACCGGAACCTACAACCCCGTCACGGGCCGTTACGTGAGCAACAATTTGCCTTTGGTAACGCCGTTCACGGTAATCGGGCGCGATATCTGGAATTGCGGGAGCGATACCTTGTCCGGCGCTGAGAACTGCAGTTGCACCTCGGCTGCCGGACAAATTACAAGCAACGCATTGGATGTATGTGCGGGTTCGCCGATTGTTGTACCGGCCGCCACCGGCTCTACGTTTGATGTGAATGACCAGTTAGGGTACATTCTGTACGAGGCGCCGCTGATCTTGCCGCAGGCAGTAATTGCTGCCTCCAACCAGCCGGATTTTGGCGTGGTGGCAGGCCTTCAGCCCGGCAAGACCTATTTTGTGGCGGCTGTGATGGGCAATCCTGCCGCTACTGGCGGCGTGAATTTGGGCGACCCCTGTCTGTCCATCTCCAACAGCATCCCGATTAATGTCCGGGCTTTGCCGACTGCGAGCATCCAGGGCGACACGACCGTTTGCATCGGAAGCAACTATGTTTTCCCGGTTACTTTTACTGGCAACGCCCCCTACCAATTGTCCTACTCCATCAACGGTGGGCTGCCGCAGCCAACTGTTACCGCGCCGCAAAACACCTTCTTGATCAGTGTAAATAACGTACAACAAACGCAGGTGTACACCTTGAATTCGATTCAGGACAAATACTGCCCGGGCCAGGTAAGCGGTACGGTGACGATCAACGTGCGCCAATTGCCGGAAATACAGCTGACTGGCGGCGGCCGGATTTGTCCGGGTGACAGTGCAACGCTTACCATTAACCTGTTGAATGCCAGTTCCTGCGACGTAACCATCAACGATGGCGCCGCAGGTTTCACGCTCAGCGGGGTTACAAACGGCTATACTTTCAAAGTATCCCCATCGGCCACGACCACCTACAGCCTCGGGGCGGTCACCGTTTTTGGCAACAATTGCACGCTAAAATCCAGCGGTACTGCCACCGTGGACGTGCGGCCGCTGAACATTCAGATCACGGCGAGCAACTACAACGGCTTTGGGATTTCCTGCAATGACGCCACGGATGGCCGCCTGGAGGTTGTTTCCACCGGCGGTTTTCAGCCGCTGAGTTTTCAGTGGAGCGACAGCGGGACCGGACTGATCCGGGAGAATCTCGGCGCAGGCGCTTACGCTTTCACGGTTACCGATGCGGCCAACTGCACAGCGACCATCAGCGCGACCCTTACCGAGCCGGCGCCGATACAATTTAGTTACCGCGCCACAGACCCTACCTGTACGTCGAACGGCAAGGGCGCAATTGTGATCCAGTCAGTGTCCAATGCCACCGGCCTGGTATCGGTTCAGATTGATCAACAGACGCCGACACTGCTCGGCGCCCTTCCGCAAACCCTGGACGGTCTGCCTGGCGGCACGTATCAAATTACGGTGGAGGATGACAACGGCTGTACGGCATCCGAGAACATTACTTTGAATCCGACCGGCAATATTGCTGTGGAGTTAGGTCCCGAGCTGTTGTTGTTCCAGTACGACAGCGTCCTGCTGGCGCCCGTGATTACTGGCGGCACGCCCGTGCGTTTCCAATGGACGCCCACGGTCGGTCTGGCAGACTCCCTGAATTTGAGCACTTGGGCGGCGCCCCTGCGCACGACGATTTACCGCCTCACTGTGGAGGATGAGGATGGTTGTACTGCTACGGATATCGTAACCGTGAAAGTTGACTTAACCAACCGCGTATATCTTCCGAACGTCTTCAAACCCGATGCGCCGGGCATTAACAGTACCCTGACCGTATTTGGCGGCCCGGAAGTCGCGCTGATCCGTTCCATGCGGGTGTATGACCGCTGGGGCGGACTGATGTTTGAACGTTTCGACCTCAAGCCGAATGATCCCACGGCCGGTTGGGACGGTCGTTGGCGCGGAGACGACGTTGCGCCGGGCGTGTATTTGTACGTTGTGGAGGTGGTTTACCGTAATGGGGAAACGGAGGTCTTTAGCGGGGATGTGACGATTTTGAGATGATTGGGAATTTCGGAATTGGGGAATTGGGATTTCGGATTGGGGATTTATTTTGATTGTGGGTTATTTCTTTCAAGATTTGGGAATTAACTGGTCATCGAACAAATCCCCAATCCGAAATCCCCAATCCGCAATAAAAAAATTGGGGAATTGGGATTTCGGAATGCGGATTTACTTTGATTTTGGGTTACTTCTTTCAAGATTCAGGAAAGAACTGATCATCGAACAAATCCCCAATCCGAAATCCCCAATCCGCAATAAAAAAGGGTTTCGTACAAGTTCAACTTGACGAAACCCTTTTTTATTTTGGAATTGGGATTTCGGAATGCGGATTTATTTTGATTTTGGGTTATTTCTTTCAAAAATTCAGGAAATAACCTGCCATCCCAAAAATCCGCATTCCCCAATCCCAAATCGAATCAATGTTGCACGATCACCTTGCGGATTCCTGCTTCATTGCCGCTGCGAATATTCAGGAAATACACACCTTCCGGCAGTTGAGCGGTTTGCAATTGCGCTTGTGCCTGGTTGGCCATATTTTGCTCGAGGAGCACACGGCCGGTTGCGTCCGTGAGGCGGAGTTGAATATCGGAGGGCATCGTTGCGGAGAATCGTATTTGGAGGACGTCATTAGCCGGGTTCGGGCGGAGTTGAACATCCTGCATCCATGCAGGCTCCTGCGTACCGCTGACATTACTTACCTCGACCGTCACGCCGGCGAACTGGCAACCGCGCTCGTCGGTGATTTTCAGTTCATATACGCCGCTGACCAGGTTTGTGAGGTCTTCCGTTGTACCGACCACGACGCCGTTGAGCACCCAGGTGTACGTGAAGGGCGCCACGCCGGAAACCGTGATTGCGATTGCGCCGATTCCCTGGCCATTCACGTCATTGATCACCTCGTTTATCTCTATGGTAGCCTTTTCGGTTACTTCCACGTCGAACGAGCAGCTGCCGACGTTGCCGCCGCCGTCTGTGTACGTGTACGTCTGGGTAGTGACGCCTACGGGGAATTCCGAGCCGCTGGGCAGACCGTTCAGCAGTGCAAAGCTGCCATTGCCGAGGCAGTTGTCAGTTGCGACTGGTGCTGCGTAGGTGACCGTGTTATCAGCCGGGCACACGACCTTACCAGGCGGGCAGGTAAGCGTGGGGGCGATCTGATCTACTACGAGCACTTCGATATCCATCGCGCTGGTATTTCCACTTTGGTCGGTAGCGACGAGGCGTACCATGCGCGCGCCCAGTTCCTGGCAGGTAAAGCTAGCGGGTATTGCGACAAAGGACACGGGGCCGGCGCAGTTATCGGCCAGGGCCACATTGAGTGCGGCCAGGCTTACATTGCCGATACCGTTGGCGGCGAGCGGAACCGTGGCGTTGGCGCCGCCGGTGATTTCCGGCGCGACGTCATCCACGGCTTGTACAGTGGCGCTTTGTGTGGCGGTGCAGTTATTTTCGTCGGTTACGGTAAGTACATACACACCCGGGCTCAAATTGCTGATCGAGGCCGTTTGCGCGCCATTGCTCCACTGGTAGGTGTAATTGCCGACGCCGCCTTGTGCGGCTGCTGAAATAGCGCCGTCGGTGTCGTTTACACAGGTTGCGGGTTCAGCAGTCATTGAGCTGACAGCGAGTGCAGCGGGTTCCGTGATGGAGGCGATTTGCGTGGCTTCGCAGCCTGCGGCGTCCTCAATTGTCACGCCATACGTACCGGCCGGCACGTTGTCGAGATTTTCCGTGGTCGCGCCGTTGCTCCACAGGTAGGTGAAGGGCGCCACGCCGCCGTTCAGCGTCAGGGCGATGGAGCCTGTGGATGCGCCGGCGCAAGCGACGTTGGCGGCTTGCAGCGATGCGGCGATCAGGCAGTCGAAGGAGTTCACCGTGACAGACTGGGCATCCGTGCAACCGTTTTGGTCCGTGACAATGACCGAATAAGTTCCGGGCGCCAGTCCGCTGATGGCGGGTGTTGTTTCGCCATTGTTCCATTGATAGGAATAGCTGGGCACGCCGCCTTGGGCTATTACGGAAGCCGTACCGTCATTCAGGCCATTGGCTGTTTGGCCGGTAGCGTTACCGAGGGCGATCAGTTCGTCCGGTTGCGTAATTTGCACCTCCAGGGAAGCCGAGCAGCCTTCGCCGTCCGTCACCACGACCGAGTAGATCCCTGCGGCGAGGTTTTGGACAGCGGGTTCTGTTGCGCCATTGCTCCACAGGTAGGTGTAGGCGCCATTACCGCCGCCTGCTTCGATGCTTGCGGCGCCAGTCTGCTCGCCGAAACAGTTGATGTTATTTTGCGCGAGCGGTGTGGCAGATACGTCTTCGTGTTGGGCTACCGAAACCGAAGCCGTATTCGTGCAACCGGTTTGGCTATTCGTCACCAGGATTGTGTAGTCGCCGGCAGCGTTGATCAGCGGATTTTGCGTATTTTCACCGGAAACGATTTGGCCGTTGACGGTGGACCATGCGTAGCTGATATGGGCGCCCTGCGCCGAGGCGCTGCCGTCGAGTGTCAGGTCGCTGCGGTTGCAGTTGAGCGCGCCTGGCGTAGTTGCGGCGGCTGCGGGAGCGTCGGTGGCCAGATTGACGTTTGTCAGGGCGACCGAAGTACAACCGTTATCGGCGGCAGTGACAACGAGGTTGTATTCCCCGGTTGTTTGCACCGTTGGGTTTTGTTCGGAAGAGGTGAACCCATTCGGGCCGGTCCAGGAATAAGTTACGAGCGAATCCGGGGAAACGGCCGTCAGCGTCACGCTTTGCGCGATGCAAGTGATATCGCCGCCGGTTGCAGTTGCGCCCGGCGCTTCTTTATCTTCCTGCACGGCGAATGTATCCGTTTTTACGCAGAAGGTCAGCGTATCGGTGATTGTGAGGATATAATCGCCGGCGATTTCTACTTCCGGATTGCGATTGTCGGAGGTAAAGCCGTTGGGGCCGGACCAGGCGAACACCGGATTGGCGGCATTGGTGAACGTATTGAGCGTTACCTTGGGCGTATCGCAAGTGAGCGGATCATTGGCCACGGACATGTTGGGCGGGCGGTTAGCGCCCGTTACGACCGTCGTGTCTGATTTGACGCAACCATTTGCAGTATTAACTACCACCAGGGCATAGCTGCCATTGGCGTCTACAACCGGATTGAGCGTAGAATCACCGGACGCGATATGCCCGCCGTTGAAGGCTACCCAGTCGTACACGAAGTTTTGACCTGCGGAGGCATCTCCTTCCAGCGTTTCCGTTGGTTCCAGGCAAGTAAGGAAACCAGAGGGACCGGCTTCGGCACTTGGGAGCGCCAAATCAGCGGGTTGTGCCACCGAAGAGAATGTTTGGCAGCTTGTTTCTGTATTGGTGACCCGCAGTGAGTAGCTGCCTGCAGCGTTCACAACCGGATTGAGCGTTTTATCACCCGACACGATATTGCCGCCATTGGAAGCGAACCACTGATAGGCGAATTCCGGTCCGTTGCTGGAGCCGGCGCCGCTCAACGTGCGCGAGGGGAAGTTACAGTTGATAGGGCCGGGCGAGTTGGCAACCGACAGGGGTAGTACCGCGGGCGCCAGGCTTTGCGAGAGCGTCTGCGTGCAGCCGCCGGCGTCGGTAATCGTGACGGTGTAGTTACCGGCTTGCAGATTATAGATTGTTTCGCCCTGTTGGCCGTTCGACCACTGATAGGTGTAGTTGGATTCCCAC
This sequence comes from Lewinellaceae bacterium, assembly GCA_040383605.1. GTDB lineage: Bacteria > Bacteroidota > Bacteroidia > Chitinophagales > Saprospiraceae > M3007. The sequence goes on along the minus strand of JBEIDF010000017.1, from coordinate 5,103 downwards.
CCTCCTTGCGCTTCGGCAGTGATGGAGCCTAAAATCCCGTTGCAGCCAACCAGCTTTGTGTCCGTAATTTGGGCGGAAAGCGGGCTTGCCGGGCCTTCTACCACGATGGGGCCTATTTCTCCAATCCAGCCGTTGGACGAGGTGATCGAGCACTCGTACGTGCCGGCTGGAATATTGATCAAATCCTGTGTGGTCGCGCCATTCGACCAGGTGTACGTGTAGGGCGGATTGCCGCCGGCTACGGAGATGTCAATTCTGCCGGTATTCGTATTAAAGCATTTGATATTTTGAACGTTGTTTAAGGTGACGTTCAAGACTGGTGCGACGCACCGTTGACTTCGTTGGCTCCACAGCCCTGAGGCTGGCAGTTGGCCCATCAGGTACACCTTTTTGTCTGCCGGGCAGACCATATAGATGGTGGGGTAATACGCGATGGCATACTGGCCTTTTACGGTGGCGTCATCCACGATCGGGTACGGCGTGCCTGTTACCCAGTCGCCCTGCGTACCGCCCACGCAACCGGCCGGGCCGTAGAGGCAGGCCGTGTTGGTATTGGCATCCGATTCGATAAAAATGACGAACGCTTCATTGGTTCCGGGCGGGCCGTACTGTTCCCAAATATCCCGCAATGCGTGGGTATTGTGGTAGTTCCAGCATGGCCCGCACCAGGTGGCGGAGAAGTCGAGATACACGGTTTTGCCGTCTTCGAGAAGGTCATAGAGGTTGTGGGTGACGCCGTTCAGATCGGTCACCGTGAAATCCGGCGCGACCGTTCCGTTGGGCAGTTGGGCGAAGATTTGCGCCCAGCCTGCGGCGAAAAAAAGGAAAATCAGTAATCTTTTTTTCATAAGAAGTACGAGTTTGTGATAGATACGCCGCTAAGGTAATCAGATATTTAATTTTGCACTCTTGGGATTAGTACAAAATTTTATAGGCGTACAAAAACCGGTCATAACCCGCGACTAGCAAAGCGCTTTTTGGGGTAATTGGTGCGGTGGCGAACGGCGTTTCGGCGGCGAGCGGAAAGCCGGAATAGGGCTTGCCTTTATTTCCGGTCAGGTTAATTTTTTTTTGGTTGGCGTGGAGCATTCCAATTCCCAGGCCGGGCACGCCGAAGAGCGTATCCGGCGCTTGGGCGAGGTTGGACTGGAATATTTTTTTCAACGTACGATCGCGTATTTCGAACGCCGCCAGATTTTTTCCATACAACACCGCGAGTTCATTTTGGCTGTCTCCCCCGAGCTGTTGCAAGAGGGTAACTGCGTCAGATTTTTTGTCCGACAAGTTGGGTTCGAGGGTAAAAAATGCGCCATTAGGATTGATTACGTAGATTTTTCCTGCGGTATTGGCGCAGACGATGCGTTTGGCCGAGGTATCAACCTGGGGTGGCTGCCGAAAGCGTCCTTCCATCGAAATTGGGCCAAATTTCCGTTCGCCACGCCGGCTGAACGCCCACAATTGGTCGGCTTCATTGAGCGCGAGGAGGAGATCGCTGTGTGCAGTTTGAAGGCGTTGCAGGGGCAAGTGGACAGCGCCTGCTTCGCTTTGTGGGTTCCAGCCCTCCAGTGGTCTGCCGAAGCGATCGAACCCGTACGTATTCCCATTTTGGCAGGCGATGAAGAAGGTGTATTGCGCGTTTTGGTCGAAATCGGCGGCCAGCAGCCCGTTGGTTGCGGGCGATTTTAATTTCAGGGGAAAACCCGAGACATCCGCCCCTTGGTCATCGAGCAGCAGGATATGGTGTGCGGTGTTGAACAGGAAATGGTTGCGACCGTTTCGGAGGTAGTCGAGGCAAAATATTTCCGATTGGATCTGTTCCGGCAACTGTCGTCGCCACAGCAGCCGCCCGTTTTCGTCCACGCAGTACAGTTGGCGGCCCTCGTCCTGGATCAAAATATGATTTCCGCCTCCATTGCGCTTGAATATATGCGGCGTTCCGCGCGCGGGTGCGTCCAGCGGCATTTTCCACAGGATGGCGCTGCTTGGCTCGGGCGTTGTATTGGGTTTTGCCCAGATTTCTAGTCGCCAGGGGTTTTTATGCGCATTGGAAACAGTTAGCGCGAGAAAGCCTGTTTGGCCGGCGATTGATGTCAGGTCTTCGTATTGCCGCAGGGTTTTATCGGATGCCCATTTTCCCAGCAGCCGCGGCGTTTGCGCGCCATGGAAGGCGATCAGCGCCTGTAATTTTTCCGGCATAGATTTTCGGAGCAGAAGCCAGTCGGGTTGGTTGCGCAGCGTTTGGTTGACGATCAGTTTGTCAATCCAGGTTTCCAGCACGGCAGTGGAGGGCGCGAAAACGGCATATCCGCCCAGGATTGCGCAGGCGGGGTTTCGGATGTGACCGGGTGCGGCATTCGATTGGCTGCCGACAATATCTGGTTTAAAAAAATGCCAAACGGTATAGGTTTGATATGTGTATTTTTTCAGCAGGCCGTATTTTTCTCCGTAGCGGTCGAACGCGCGCGCGGCTGCCTGCTCATTTTGCACGGCGAGTACCCGACATTGTTCCAGTCCGTACGCCTCAGAAAGCACGAGCGCAATTTCCGTGCCCACCCAGGGTTTAATAAAATCTTTAAAAACAGTTGATTGTCCTGCATGCAGCCACCATGGTTTTTCCTGCAGGTTTGCCCAAACGATCAACGCGGGATCGTCTGGCAGGATGGCGGAAAGCGCATCGGGGCTTGACGCTTCGCCGAAGGGCGAAAAGAGGCCCGGGATCGCCGCGCCGGCGGCCTTTTTGCCATCCCAGGCGCAAGCTGCCCAACGGAGCAGCGCACCCACCCCAGGGCCGCTTGCATCAGGCCGGCCGGCAAATTGGGCAACGAAGCGGTCCGGGCGGACGGCCACTTGTATCGGCGCAGGGGTGTCCGCGGAGAGCCGAAACTTTCGGTTGTCCCACCATCCGCCGCCGTCCTGCAGCTGATCAATGGCATCCTCCACCAGATACGAAAGCCGGGAGAACAGCAGTAGGTTGGCGTGATGGGCCAGGACGATCCGCTCGCCGTTTGCCAGTTCGAGGGTGAACACGGGGATACCCTGAAACTGCGCCGATTGATAGCGCAGGCGGTCGGGATGCGCCTTTAGGAATGTCTCCAAATTATTTTTCTCCCATTTGACGGCGTACACCGCGTGCATCTGGTCATTTTCCTGCAGGGAAAATCCGGCCAGCATCGAGTTATCTGCCAGTTCGGGCAAGCCTTCGCGGCCCCCTTGAAAAACGTACAGTAACCTATCTGCGTCTCGCCACAGATTGCACCACAAATTCGACCGCCAGAAAGCGTTGGCCGGCGTTTGGTTGTTGGTTTGCAGCGCCAGTTTTCGCGCAGCGGAATACCCTTCCAGGCGGACGGTCAGGACGATTTGGTCCGACATAGCCGCTTCCGGCGGGCGGCTTCTTTGCCGGCAGGCGCGGATGACGAACACCAGACAGAGGCCGCACAATACTGCCCAAAAAACCGGCCGGCGGATCAAAAGTGAAATTTGGAGCATAAAAACTATTAAAAAAGCAATAATTCGATGAAACGCGCTGCAAATAGAGCAAAATATATGCAAAATAGCGAAATGTATGCGGAAAAATCAAGATAAGCGTCGAATAAAAGGGCGTGCGGCGTGCGGCTCAAAGTCTTAATAAAAAGTTAACTTTGTATTAATTTTGCAAAAGTAGTTTGCAAAAAGCGTCTTTAGAATTAAATTTGGATTTTTAATCGAAATCTTTTTGAACATTTCAAGCATTAATCCTATTTATGTGTAATATGAAATCAGAATATTCTATTTTTTCGCAGATAAAAACATCTTTTCCTTTTTGGGTTTGGGTGTTTATCCTACTAATTGTTGGATTCGGCGGAAGCGATCTGCGGGGACAAGCTGCTGCACCGCAGTCGGTTTTTTCGTTTTTGACGCGACAGGAAGTGAGTCGGATGACCTTAGAGGCTGATTTTACCGAGTTGATGAGCAATCGGCGGTTGGAGGACTACATCCCGGCGGCCATAACGCTGGAGGACGGCCGCATTTTCAAGGCGCAGATAAAGCCGCGCGGCCGGTACCGGCGGAAAGTTTGCGAGGTACCGCCTTTGAAAATTAAATTTAGCAAAAAGTCGCTTCAGGCGGAGGGTTTGGATAGCCTGAATGAAGTCAAGCTGGTGTTGCCGTGCACGGACAATGTCGCGGGAGAGGAGTTGATTGTGAAGGAGTACCTGATTTATCGAATGTTTGAGCGGTTGACTGCGGCGAGTGTGAAAGCGCGGTTGGTTCGGATGACACTGCGGGACACGCACGTGGAGCGTTCGTTCTCCAAGCGGCAAATGCTTTGTTTGTTATTAGAGGACGAGGAAGAGACGGCGGCGCGGCTGAGCGGTGTGGAAAGAGAAGTGTACGGCATTTCGCCGGACAGCCTGCAGATGAACCAGGCTGCGCTGACGGCGGTTTTTCAGTATATGATCGGGAATACTGACTGGGATATATCCATGATGCGGAATTGCCGGCTTATTCAGTCGCGGGAGAGCGGAAAAGTATTAGTTCTCCCCTACGACTTTGATTTTTCCGGTTTGGTGGGTGCGCCTTATGCCAGTCCATCGGCCGAATCTGGTGTGCGCACGGTACACGACCGATTTTTAATGGCGGACGGGATCAGCGAAGATGCGATCAAACGCGCCGTGCAGGTGATCCGGAGTGCCCGGAAAGACTTGATGGATATCTGCCGTTCGCGGTATTTGTCGAAAGAGCAATCCGATTCGATGATGCAGTATTTAGAGACTTTTTTCCAGGGGATTGCGGGCCGCGAATTGCCGCCGGTGCTGATGCCCTATTCCTCGGAATAGGCAGATTTGTTGACAGGTCAAAAAATAATTTGTGGAAACGGACGCCTTAGTTATCTTTGCGCCCCGTTCGGAGGAGTGGCAGAGCGGTTGATTGCATCGGTCTTGAAAACCGACGTACCTGAAAGGGTACCGGGGGTTCGAATCCCTCCTCCTCCGCCAGACGATTGTCTAAAACAGTCTAAAAGCGTGTAAAATCAAGGTTTTACGCGCTTTTTTTATGTTCTTCAAATTCTAAAAAAGTCTAGGTTTGTCTATACTTTTGGTTTCTAAGCGGGTTTCTTTTTTT
>JBEIDF010000016.1:0-35077 GCA_040383605.1 Lewinellaceae bacterium | reverse complement strand
CCAATCCCCAATCCCCAATCCTAATTCCCCAATCCGCAATCCACCCTGAATCCTCCTTCCCATACGGCGCCGGCCGGCAGTTCGATCCGCCCCAGGCCGTTATGAAAGGCGTCCACGTTACAGGTCATTGGCTCCAGGGCGATGCTGTTTCGGTGCGGCGGGGTGAAGACTTGAAAATACGGGAATAGACTGGAGCTTGCCGTCAGGGTCAGCTGGTGGGTAGCCCCGCAAAGTTGCATACGGTACTGCGGGTGCGATTCGGTTACCCGGAAGCAGGTATCCAACTGCGTATCGCCCAGCGTTTGCAGGCGGTTGAAAACGGAAAACGGCGCGAAATTGCCGGTAGGGATCATTCGATCGTCAATCTCTACGCGCTCGCATGCCGGCAGCGCCAATTGGTGCAAATCAGCCTTTTCGGCCAATTTAAAATAGGGATGCCAGCCAATTCCAAACGGCAGCGCGCTGGTGTGGCGGTTGCGCACAACAAACCGCACCGCAAAGTCGCGTTGGTTGGTAATCCGGTACGTCACTTCGAACAGCAGCGGGAAGGGAAAATACGCATGCCGGCCGTCGTAGTCCAGCGCGCAGGTAATTTCCGCGTGTTCCGCGCCGAGATCAATATGCGTCACCTCAAAAATCTCCTCCCGCGCGAAGCCGTGGATCGCGTTGTTCGTCGCTTCGTTATTGATTGGAAACTGGTACGACCGGCCCTGCCAATCGTATTGGCCGTCTTTCAGGCGGTTGGGAAACGGGAACAACAGGGCGCTTTTACCCCATTTACCCGATTCCATCTCCTCCGGCGACTCGTAGCCGTCCAGGATGTTGATGCCGTCAAACAGTATTTCGGGCACGTTGGCGCCCGCTTCCGGCGCCACGCTAAACCCCACCCCCGTTTCCGGGTGGCGGAAATCGTAGCGGCGGTATTTGCCGAAGGAAATCTCAGAAAGAAAAAACATAAGAATTGCGCGGATTGCGGATTGGGGATTGGGGATTGGGGATTGCGGATTGCGGATTTTTGGCGATGGCGGGTTGTTTTTTTAAGAAATTTTACTTGTTATAATGTTTGATTTACTAAAAATCAAAAATCAAAAATCAAAAAAGTTAAAAGAAACAACCCGCCATCGTCCCCAATCCCCAATCCCCAATCCGCAATCCCCAATCCCCAATCCTAAAAGTCTGTTCCAATCGCCAGGTGCAGCACCGGTTTTTGCACCACGCGGGTTTCGATGCCCCAGCCATAGTCTATGCGCGCGTGCATACCGAACAGCAGGCAGCGGACGCCGAAGCCGTATCCTGCTACCAGCGGGTCTCTAAAATAATTCACTTTTACGGCTACGGTAGGCGGATTATAGACAAATACTGTGTTGAGCGGGTTATCGCCGTCATAAGGCGACCGGCCCTGCCAGGCGCTGCCGGCGTCGAAGAAGCCAACGATTTGGAAATTGCGCCAGAAGTTGCTGATAACCGGTTTTCTGGAAAAATATTTAAACAAAGGTATGCGCAGTTCGGTATTGATCAGTGCGTAGGAGTTGCCGTTTCGGATATTTTGCTGAAAACCGCGTAGGTTGGCCGCCAGGGTTTGGAAGCCAAATTCGCCGCCGGAGGCAGGCGGTACGGGGATATTATTGTTGAATTGCGGGAAAAGCCAGTTGTCCACGCCGCCCAGAAAATACAAAATACGCTCGGAGCCAAAGCTGGTAGCGCCGGCGATCCGCAGGGCAAGAATGGAGCGGCGATCCAGCGACTGATAGTGCCGGGCGTCCAGACCGAGGACGGTCATAAATCCGCTGTTGAGTTTCAGGCGCCACTCGGGATCGGTATTAAATTCAAATTTTTTGACAGCCTCTGCAAAAATCCGCGCCCGCGTGCCGGTGCGGAGATTCATATCCACGTCCACCGTATTGTCAAACACGGCGCTCAGGCGCAGCGCGGCGCGTTGCTCGGCAAAATCAGGCGCATCCAGCGTCGGTCTGCTGGTGCTCAGCGTCACGGCCTTGTCTTGCCGCAGCGTACCCATGGCGCGCAGGCTGGTATAGGCGTCGAGCGGATACCGAAGTTCGTACTGCCCGAGCAGGGTGTTCGTACGCACCTGGAACGGCTCCACCGGGGCGCCGGGACGGGATTGATCCACGGTGTTCAGGATGGATTTTCGGTACAAGGCGATGCGTTTATCCAGCCGGCGTTTTTTGTTGTCCATCCAGAGGTAGTACTCGGCGCCATTAAACGAGGAAGGCAGCCGGTATCCGGCTTCGATGACGTAATCCTCCAGCAGGTCTTTGAAATTGGCGCGCAACAAAATACCCGGCGGCGGCGTCCGGAAACCGTTTGGCGAGCCGGCATAGCTGTCCAAGCCCTCAAAGAGCAGGTTGTTATCTATGGAGGTAGCAATATAGTCGGTGCGGAAGCGAATGCGGTAAGGCACAATTTGGGAGGGGAGGAAGCGGATCATGTTGCCGGGTTGGCCGAACTGCATGGCGCCCCGCGGCCGAATCGGGCGCAGGGGCTCTATGGGTACGGCGGACACCGGCGCCTGTTCGCGGGGGGCGTCTGCCGGCGTCGGCGCAGGATCTTGTTCCGGCATCAGCGGCGGCACGAGCAGATAATCGGGAACCTGGAAAAGCCAGCCGGGTTGTATGGGCGGCAAGGTGTCCGGGGACAACAGCTTATTGGTTCGCAGTGAATCGCGTCCGGTTGGCGCCGGCTGGGCCGGTATTTGTTGCGGCAGTGGTTTTTCGATTTGTTGTTTTGGAACGGGCAGCCCGGCGGCAAGTAGGAACAACTCCCGGTAGCGGGTGATCCAGGCCGGCGATTGGGCTGTGGGATTTGCGGGGTGTACATAAAACTGAATCTTGCCGTTCACGGTCACAGATTCAGCGAGCCGTCCGCCCGGCCGCGAAACATGCTGCTCCCCGATACTGCGACTGTAGTTGGTTTGATTGTACAGTACCGGCCGTTTTTGCAGTACCGGCAGTACCCGGATGCTGTCCAGCTGGTTCGTATCAATCTGGAGGCGCACGCTGTCTTCCGGCGCCAGGAAGCGCAGGGCTTTTTCCAGGGGCCATTCGCCTGGGCGTCGGGTATGCAGCGCGCTGACTTCCGCGCCGTTTCGCAGGTAAAAAACTGTCCTGTAATAAGCCGTGTAAGGCTCAAGATAACCCGCCGCGCGGTTGAAAATACCGCTTTCTTCGCTCAGAAAGGCAAAATGCAGGCTGTCTAGCCCAACCGGCCGGCGCTCGTTCAGATAAGGCGTGTTGGTCAGGCGCGTCAGTATTTCTGCGCGCGTTTCCAGGTTGTAAAAAAAGATATCGAATGCGCCGATCGGCAGAATCGAGTCGAGTCGTTCTGGTTGCAGGGTGTCTTGCAGTCGGTTGGAGGCAAACAGGAGGCCTTTTTGACCGTCTAGATAGGCCAGGCTGACGTCCAAGTCGTCCCAATGATCCTGGGTAATTCGTTCCGATTGGCGGGTGCGCAGGCGATAGCGAAACAAGTCGGCATAGCCCTTCACGGCGGCGGACAGCGCCAGTTCGTCGCGGCTGATAAACTCGAAATCATACACCCGTTGATATTCGGGCGCCAGGGGTGCGCGTTCGCCTTTTTTGGTTTCGGGGTCAATCAGTTGGAGATAGAGCGCATCGCGGCGTTCGAACAACACGGCCAGGTCGGAATTATCCGGCCGCCATCGGAGGAGCGGGTAATTAAAGTCCGTGGTCTGCTGCGCATTCCGGACGCCGCCTTTCAGCACGCAGCGGCGTTTGCCCGTTTCGAGATCCTGCACCCACACCTTCCACCTGCCGATGTCATTGCCGGCGTAGGCGATCCGACGGCCATCGGGACTGATTTGCAGGTGGTACAGCGGCAATTTCTTTTTGTTTCGGATTTTGACCAAACGCTGATCGTCCGGCAGGCGGGTATATTGGGCCTCTTCCTGATATCGCAGCCGGTAGTAGTCGAGCATCGCATCGGTGGTACGTTTGTATCCGCTTCCCAGCACGTACAAAAAACCGACGTCCACACTCCGGTTGATCCGGGTGAGGTAGAGCAGGTTGCTGATGGCGCCTTTGCCGAAATGGAGGGAGATATAGTGCCAGAATGCGTGGCCGGCCATGCGGGGGTGGTCTTTGGCCAGTTTGTCGAAGTTTTTGTAGCGTCCTGAAAGCGTGAGGTCGCGGAGGGCATTGTCGTGTGCCGGGCTCCACTCTTCGCCGCAAAAGGCCAAAAGCCCGGTCGTGTACCAGCCGGGCAGGTTAAGGAGCACGGCATTTTGCACAATTTCCTGCAGATTGGCGCCGAACAGCATCGAGTTCAGGATGACGCCGCCAAGCCCTTCCCGGATTTGGGCGCGCAGGTGGCGGTGGTCGCCGTCGAAGTACACGAAAATTTTGTTTCCAATAACTTTGGTCTCGCCGGCGCGCAGTTTAAAAATATCGTCTTCGCCGATATTGCTTTGCTTCAGATCTGATAGATCAATAAAAACCAGCATTTCGATTTTATCGGTCATCTGGTGTTCGAGCAGTTGCTGAATTTCCGCAAAATCGTATTCCGCGTTTTGGAGTGCCGCCTGCGCCACGTTGCGCGCGTCCCCGTACCAATAAGTGATCAGGTGCGCTGTTTCATAGAGCATCCAATCGTCAAAATGCCGGTGGTATTGCACCCGGTTTTTGCCAAACGACGTCTGTGCGGTCGTTTGTGCCTCCCCGGCGCGCGCGAGCAGCAAAAGCGAGAGGGCAAGCAGGTAGAAGGGACGCATTGTAGGGTACTTTTTTTGCAAAATTGGGGAATTTGATTCAAATATCCGGATCGTTTCCCATAAAACGCTTTTTTTTGCTGAAAGATTTATCAGTGACTGCCAGGCCGGCTTTTGAACGGCCCTGAAAGCCCGCTTTTGGGCCCGGAAGCGGGTGGTTGCCTCCATATTTTATCCACTACGCATGCTCCACGCAAAAAAGTCCTTCGGTCAACATTTTCTCAAACACGACAGCATCGCGTTGCGCATTGCCGAGAGCCTGAAACAGGCTGCCAGGACTGGCCTGGTGCTGGAAGTCGGCCCCGGCCAGGGCATGCTGACGCGCCAGTTGCTCGGGCGTCCGGAGTACACGGTGTATGCCGTGGAGGCGGATCGCGACATGGCGCCTATTTTGGAAAAAAATTTCCCGGAATTGAAAGGCCGTTTGTTTTTGGCAGATTTTCTGGATTTCGATGTGGAAAAGGCCTTCGAAGGCCGGGAGTTTTGCCTGATCGGGAATTTTCCTTATAATATTAGCACGCAGATTTTGTTCAAGATGCTGGATCATCGGCAGCAGATACCGGAAATGGTGGGGATGTTCCAAAAAGAGGTGGCCGACCGCGTCGTGGCGCCGGCGGGCAGCAAAGTCTATGGGATTACCAGCGTCCTGCTGCAGGCTTTCTATCAGACGGAATACCTGTTTACCGTCGAGCGGGGATCGTTTAATCCGCCGCCCAAGGTGCTTTCCGCCGTGATCCGGCTCACCCGGAAGGAGGGGTTTGAATTGGGATGCGAAGAAAGTCGCTTCCGTCAAATTGTTAAAACAGCGTTTAACCAGCGCCGGAAGATGCTGCGCAATACGCTCAAACCGTTTTTTCCCCATGAACTGTTGATGGGGGATCCTTATTTTGAAAAACGCCCGGAGCAGCTGCGCTGGGAGGAGTATGTCGCGCTGACGCAACGCGCAGGGAGCGTGTAGGCTTCGTTTTTCGCAGCGCGCAGCGCGTGCGCCTGCCCGTGTTTTTATATATTCTCCAAAATCCTGCGTAAAATTGCCCCGGCGCTTTTGCCAGTTTTTCCCATGCGCAAAAAAATTTTTGTCTCCGGCTGTTTCGACCTGCTCCACAGCGGGCATGTGGCCTTCCTGCAGGAAGCGGCTCAACTGGGACTGGTGTACGTAGGCCTCGGCTCGGACGCCAATGTGTTCCACCTGAAGGGCCGGTATCCGGTGAATCCACAGGCGGAACGCAAATTTATGCTGGAAGCCCTCGCCTGCGTGCACGCAGTGCGCGTGAACAGCGGTATGGGGGTGCTCGATTTCCTGGAGGAGTTGGAGGCGATCCGGCCGGACTGTTTTTTCGTGAACGAAGACGGTCACACGCCCGAAAAAGAACAGATATGCCGCGAAAAAGGGATTGAATATGTCGTGTCCAGCCGTGTTCCGGCCCCCAATCTGCCCGTTCGCAGTACGACGGCCTTGCGCATGGCGGCCTGTACGATCCCATACCGGATTGACTTGGCGGGCGGCTGGCTCGACCAGCCCTGGGTATCCTCTCTGCATCCCGGCCCGGTACTGACCATCAGCATCGAACCCACCGTGGCGTTCAACGACCGAAGCGGTATGGCCACCAGCACCCGGAAAAAAGCGATCGAACTGTGGCGTACGGCCCTGCCCGACGGTAATCCGGAACAAACTGCGCGGCTGCTCTTCGCGTTCGACAACCCGCCGGGCACCAAAGAGGTGTCCGGCTCGCAGGACGCCCTCGGTATCGTGATGCCCGGCCTGAATAAACTGCACTACCAGGGCGCCTACTGGCCCGCCCGCATCGAAAGTTGCCACGATGAAGCCGTGCTGGAATGGCTGGAGCAGCGCCTTTTCCTGTGCAGCCTGGGGCCCCGACAAAGCGGATATCAGGTGCTGTCGGATACGCGGGTCAGCCCCGAGGGCGCCGCTGCCCTCGCCGCCGCTGCAGAGGCCTGCTGGTCGGCGCTGCTGCGCCGCGATGCCCCGGCCTTCGGCGTCGCCTTCCGCCGTTCCTTCGAGGCGCAAATCGCGATGTTCCCGCAAATGGCCGGCGAAGAGGTGTTCCAATTGATAGACGCACATCGCCAACAGGCGCTCGGCTGGAAAATCAGCGGCGCCGGAGGCGGCGGATATCTCATTTTGTTTAGCGAAACGCCGATAGAGGGGGCGGTAGGGGTGAGGGTGAGAAGGAGGATTGGGGATTGAGGATTGGGGATTGGGGATTTTTTTTACCTTTGCTTGCTTATTTTTGCAAAAAAGATGAAATAAACCCAGCGTTCAATGGCAAAGACAAAAATTAGAAGCATCGGGGCGTTTTTACCTGCGCTTTTCACCGCCTGCTGCTTTTTTTGCGCCGCTTCGCTTGCGGCGGACACGGGCGGGCCGGTCGGTTCTGCATCGGTTGGTTGGGCGACGCCTGGTTTGGAGCAGTCGCGCGAACAAATCGTGGGTTTTGCGCAGCAATTTCAGGGATTAAAATACCGGTATGCCGGGCGTAGTCCGCAAACCGGATTCGATTGTTCCGGTTTCACCAGTTTTGTCTTAAAAACATTCGACGTACACGTCTCTTCCAGCTCGGCTACCCAGTCGCTGCAAGGCGATCGCATCCCATTTGATCAGGTGCAGCCGGGCGATCTGGTTTTTTTCGGCAGGCCCGGTCGCGGGATCCAGCACGTAGCGATGGTCGTGGAGCGCAATAAAAAGGGGATTTTTTGCGTGCACAGCACCTGCGCGCGCGGTATTGTGGTTGAAAATATCCTTGAATCGGCTTATTGGCGTCCGCGGATGCTGTTTGCGCGGGATGTGATTACCGGGCAAAAGCGGGAGCTCGGGTATCCGTGATGGGGATTTTATAGTCGGCGGGAAAATGTGCGATCTGCTTTTTTGCCGATTGCATGAAAGCCTGCTGTATTTTTTCCATATTTGCCCTGATTATTTCCATACCATGATCCGATACACCTTGGCGCTTTGCGCCGTTCTTCTGTTTTTCTCCTGCCAACGCGATCCTATTCACCAGAAAAAGACCACCGGCGCGGGCGAGGCGCTGCGCTTTTGGGCGATGGCACGCACATTCCCCGATGGTCGTTTTTACACCGAAAAATACAGTGAGGCATTAGCCCAATGGCGGCAATACACGGTAGAAAGGAATGATGATTGGGAGGCGATCGGCCCGAAAAACATCGGCGGCCGCACACTCTGCCTGGCGATCCACCCGCAGGATACCAATATCCTCTGGGCTGGCAGCGCCTCAGGCGGATTGTGGAAAACCACCGTCGGCGGGAAAGGCCCGCAAGCCTGGGAATATGTCGAAACCGGCTTCCCCCTGCTCGGCGTCGGCGCAATCGCTATCGACCCGCAAAATCCGCAGACGATCTATATTGGCGCCGGCGAGGTGTACAATCTGGAAAATTCCAGTCCAAACGTGGCGTACCGTACTACCCGCGGCACCTACGGCATCGGTATCCTGAAAAGTACGGACGGCGGCCAGAGCTGGACAAAAAGCCTCGACTGGTCGTATGGCGACCTGCGAGGTGTGCAGGAAATCCGGATCAATCCGCTTCGCCCGGCCACCGTTTACGCCGCGACCACCGAAGGGCTTTTGCGCAGTTACGACGCCGGCGCGAGCTGGCAGCTGGTGCACAATCGCCCGATGGCTGTTGACCTCGAGATCAATCCCGCTGATACCAACCTGGTGTTCGTCACGCACGGGTCGTTGAATGACGACGCCGTCAGCGGAATCTTTCGCAGCACCAACGGCGGCGGGAGTTTTACTAAACTCGGCGGCGGACTGCCGGCCACCTACTCGGGCAAAACCCTGGTGGGCTTCGCCCCCTCCAACCCGTCTATTTTATATGCATCCGTCGCCAACGATTTTACCCAGGAAGGCCTGTACCGTTCCAATAACAACGGCGGAACCTGGGTGAAGGTCAATACCAACAATGTGGCCACGTATCAGGGCTGGTATTCGCACGACGTCGCTGTGCACCCCGCCGATCCGAACACGATTATCTGGGTGGGCATAGACGCCTGGAAATCGGTGGATGGCGGCACAACCGTGCAAAAAAAGACCAGCTGGTCGGCCTGGTTTTTTGGCCAGGTGCCTGCGGGCGGGCCGGAAGGGCCGCCCAATTACGTCCACGCCGATATCCACCACGTCTATTTCCAACCCAATGAGCCCGGGAAGGTCTATTGCGCCACCGATGGCGGCATCTTCGTGTCGTACGACGATGGTGAAACCTGGCAGGGGCGCAACGGCGGCTACCAAACCCAGCAGTTTTACGCCAATATGGGCAGTTCGCTCCAAAACCCCAACCGTGCCATCGGCGGCATGCAGGACAACGCCACCGCCATCTATTCCGGCGAGCCGGCTTGGACGCGCGTGCTGGGCGGCGATGGCCTCTGCGCCGCAATTAACCCGGCGAATGATCAAGTCCTGTACGGTTCCTCGCAATACCTGAATATGCGCAGAAGCCAAAACGGCGGACAAAACTGGCAGAACGTTACACCGCCCGACGCCGGCAATGAATCACGGGCTTTCAACGGACCGTTCGAACTGGCGCCCTCCAACCCCCTCGTCCTCTATGCCGGCGCGGAAAGCCTCTTCGGTTCCGAAGACGGCGGCACGAACTGGGAAAATATCTCCGGCGGCCCGTTAGATCCCGGCGCCGTGATCCTGACTATTGCCGTAGCGCCCGGCGATCCCTCTGTAGTCTGGTGCAGTACCACCCCGGAAAATACGACGCAGGCGCGCGTTTTTAAAATAAACGCTTTAAACGGATCGAAAATCGCCATGAGCGGCTTGCCCAACCGTATGTGCATGGATATCGCCGTGCATCCGGGGGATATCAATACGGTGTATGCCGTTTTTGCCGGTTTTAATACCCCGCATATATATAGGAGTACCAATGGCGGCGGCGCCTGGCAGGCAATTGACAATGGCTTGCCGGATTTGCCCGCTAATAGTATCCTGATTGACCCACTATATCCCGAACACCTGTACCTCGCCAATGATATCGGCGTGTGGCTCTCTCGAAATGGCGGGCAAAGTTGGGAACCTTTTTCTACCGGCGCGCCCGCGGGCATGCTCGCCATGCACCTCGGGATCACGGCGGATCGAAAGCTGCGCGTGGCCACGCACGGATTGGGCGTTTGGCAGGCGCCATTGGCCGAACAGGTGGGCGTTCCCAATCTGGAAACGGCGTTGGAGATAAAAGTTTTTCCCAATCCGGCCCGGGAGCAAACAATCCTGCAATACCGGATTTCTCAGGATGCGGCGATTCGGTGGCGCTTGTTTGATTTGCAGGGCCGCGAACTGCGGCAATCGCCCGTTTTGATGCGGAGCGCTGGTTTTTATGCGGAAAAAGTGGATTTGTCTGGCCTGGATGCCGGTCAATATTGGATACGACCGGAATTTAAAACAGCCGCCGGCTGGCGCGGGAAAGCGCTGGCGCTGGTTATTCAGTAACCGAACTTTATTCCTTGTGAATTTGTATTTTTCGCACCGCGTCTCCGGCGCGGACGATATACAGCCCAGCGGGCCAATCGTGCACCGGAATAGCCGCCTGCCAGCCGTCGGCAGATGGCTCCAGCGGGCCGGTATATTGCAATTGCCCATAGGAATTGTAGATATGCACCGATTCGGGGCGGCGTGTTGCTTGTTCGACAGCCAAATATAAAATTTCCCGAGCCGGATTTGGATAAAGGATGATCCTATCGGCGGCGTGCGGCGGATCGCTTGCCTGCACTGTTGTCGGGACGCCGAAGCCGCGGTGATCCTGTGCGCCGAATTCGCCGCCGGTGATCAGCGGGAGCCCCGGATTGTCCATATTATACAATCGGTAGTATCCAAATCCGTAATTGCAGCAGATGCCGTCGCCGTACGCATCCGAGAGATGCAGGGAATAGCACCCGCCTGCCGGCAGTTGCAGGGTATCCCGGATGAGCACATTATTGCCGTAAGCGCCGGGGCTGGTGGGCGCTCCAGTGGGGAACTGCCCGCCGCCGTCCGGCCCGACGGCCAGGTTGCCGCCGCGGTCGAGGACGCCGCCGTTTTCGTCGCGCAATTCCCAGTACAGTTCTGCGCCGTACTGATCAGTGCGGATTTTCAGCAGCGCCTGTTGGCTGTTGAACATGGGTGCGCTGGTAAACTGGTCAACGCGGATGTTATTGCTCAAATCATCGTCTGCGCCGCCGTTTACCTGGAGTATCGTTGTTTTTAGTTGACCGGGCGCGCTGATTTCCAGCGGTTCAAACGCGATGGGGGCTTCGCCGTACAGCGGCAGATAGCCTGACCATTGCAACGTATCCGTCAGGCTGTTATTCCAGCGCAGTTCCAACAAGGCGCTGCTGAGGGGTGCGGAACCCAGGTTGATCAGCGTGAATCCGGGTTCCAGTGTATGCGCGCCGCAGAGTTCGCTCAAATCCGTCCCTTTGTGATAGTCGAATATACCGGCGTTATTCGTTCCGGCGGCTACCGGACAGTGTTGGGCTGCCTGCCAGATGCCTTCGTCGCTGAGCTGGCCGATTTCATAGGCCTTGCGGTTGGGGCAAATAACGTATAGGGTGGGGTAGTACTGCACGGCGTATAAGTTGCCGATGGCGTCGTTATTAATAATCGGGAAGTCCGTTCCCTGTACCCAATTTCCCGGCGAAAAACTGTTGCAGCCTTGATTTCCGTACAGGCAGTTCAGGTTTGTGCCCGGGTCGCTCTCCACCAGCAGCACCCGGGCGGCATCGTCGCCGGCCGGACCGTGTTCCGCGAAAAAATCCTGTACCGCATGGCTGTTGTGATAGGCCCAACAGGGCGCGCACCAGGTTGCGAATACCTCTAATACGACCACCTTGCCGGAGTCCAGCAAAGCGTATAAATTTTGGCTCTGACCGTTGAGGTCGGTTGCCGTAAAATCCGGTGCGACGGCCCCGTCGGGCAACTGCGCCGGCGCCTGCGCGACGGCCAGGAGCAAAACGAACAGGGTCGGGAAAAAACGCATAATTTTGCTAATTCATTACAGGAGGCTAAAAAACGCTTGATTTCAAACAAAAGTAAGCCGATGATTCGGTTGAAACGCGTATCTTTGAGAAAATTTTAACAAAGCTGCTAAAAACGGACACTTTCAGTACCCACCGAAAGCGTTCAAACTTTTCAATCCACTAAAGTCGTATTGCACATGAAACAACTTTTTACGCTCCTTTTTGCCCTGATCGTGTTCTCTGGCGTGGTGCAAGCCCAGGCTGCGCTCGTTGCCGTTCCCGCCTCTGTGCAGGTCAACGCCCTCCCCAACAATCCGGATACGGAAGCGCATGTGAACCTGATTAACCTGAGCAATTCCGAAATCATGGTCAAGTGGGAGCGCACGGTGATCAGTATTACCCCGGGTTGCCAAACCCAGGTATGCGATCCGATTCTCTGCTACCTGCCTACGGTCAATTCTAAAACATTTCCGCTGGCTGCGAACGACACGGCGGTGATGATCGTGCATTTTCTGAATTTTTCCGGCGAACCCGCCTCGGCGTTGGTGCACCTGAAATTTACAAACCTTGCAAATCCGGCAGACACGGTGACGGCAGTCTATACGTTCTCCGGCTCCAGCAGCGCGAAAGAACTGTCTAAAGTTGCTCCGGCAAAAGTGTTTCCAAATCCGGCAGCCGATTATTTCCAACTCGCCGACGCCGACGCTGCCGCGCGCATCCGCATTTTTGACCGCGCCGGCCGCCAGGTATCGCTGTTGAATGCGACGCCCAATCAACGGTATCTCATCGCCGACTTGCCCGCCGGCGCCTACATCCTGTCGGTGGAAGATGAAAACGGCCGTATCCTCCAGGCCGGCGAGTTGTATAAGTAATCCAATAGTGCTTCTTTTCTGCACGAGAAAGAAGTTCCATTGGAATTTAGAGCGTTTGTTCAGGTTTTTATTTCCAGGCTGCAAATGCTGGAAATAAAAATCTGAACAAACGCTTATAAACCGGAATATTCCACGAAATTTCGCGGCGTTTCATACAATCGGATGTGCAAATCGAGCGACTCGGGCAGTTGCCTGCGCAGGATTTGCCAGATGACTACGCAGATGTTTTCCGCGGTGGGATTCAGATTTTTGAACTCCGCGACGTCGAGATTCAGATTTTTGTGGTCTAAATGCCGCTCGATTTTTTCTTTAATCAGATCGGCCAACCAGCCCAAATCCACGACCATGCCGGTATCCTGGTCAATGTCACCGGTTACGCCCACTTCCAATTCGTAATTGTGCCCGTGCCAATTTGGGTTGTTGCACAGCCCGAACACCTCCCGGTTTTTTTCATCGCTCCAGGCGGGGTTGTGCAGGCGGTGGGCTGCGTTGAAGTGGGCTTTTCTGAAAACGGAGACGCGCATGGAAAAAAAGGATGGGGCAGGGGAGCGTTAGTATTTTATATCAGGTCGGGTAGAAAACCCGAACTTGCGATAAAACGAAATTTTAAAGAAATAGTTCGCTGGAAAATAACCGCATATAATCAGAATAGTTATACCTTCGCAGTTGAAAACACCTAAAATCAAACGAAATATTCACTCGGCTTGTGCGAAAGAATGGCGTTGGAAAAGGTGATCAATCTGGCAGTATATACCCTATACAATAGCGCGTGTTCCCTGCGCGTCCGAGGGCGGGCAGGCAGCGCGCCCCGTATGTAGAAAAGCGGCTGACGTGCCGCGGTGGCTGAAAATTATTGCGTTGAAGAAACGCAGGCGTATTTTCCAGAGAATCGGATAGCAGGTTTCGCTGCGCCGAATTGCCTTTTTCACCGTTTTTATACCAAGTTTTTGCGCAACCGGGCACATTTTGTCAAATCATGAACGTACCGGGACAACAACGCGCCAAAGATTTCCTGCGCCGGCTCGCACTGAACGAGCGGACGCCGCATGCGTTGCTTTTTCTCGGACACACCGGCAGCGGCAACCTGGCGCTGGCACTGGAATTTGCCCGGCTCTTGCAATGTGAAACCCCGAGCGAAAACGGCCCCTGCGAACACTGTAAGGCCTGCGTAAAAACAGCCCGTATGGCGCATCCAGACGTGCATTTTTCCTACCCGACGGTTGGAACTGGTGCGGTCAGCACCGATTTTATCAAAGAATGGCGCGCCGCAAT
Organism: Lewinellaceae bacterium; assembly: GCA_040383605.1. Classification (GTDB taxonomy): domain Bacteria; phylum Bacteroidota; class Bacteroidia; order Chitinophagales; family Saprospiraceae; genus M3007. Next base: position 21,216 of record JBEIDF010000016.1, on the reverse strand, counting down.
CAGCGAAAATCCCTTTATGGACGTCAATACCTGGCTCATGCGCATCGGCGCAGAGAATAAACAGGGAAATATCAATAAGGACGAGTGCAACGCGATCATCAAAAAACTCAGCCTGAAGGCGTTCGAAGGCCGGTATAAAATACTCCTCCTGTGGCTGCCCGAATACCTCGGTAAAGAAGGCAACCGCCTGCTCAAATTGATCGAAGAACCCCCGGAAGGCGCTATTTTCCTGCTCGCAGCGGAAAATGCCGAACTCATCCTGCCCACGATTCTGTCACGATGCCAATTGATTCGCACGGATTCTCTGAGCGACGACGAACTGACGCAGGCGCTGATTGAAATGCGCGGACTGGACGACGCCCACGCCCGCGCTATTGCCTTTCTGGCAGCGGGCGACCTGAACCAGGCCCTCCAACTGGCAGACCAAACAGAAAACGATGACGCCGCTATGCTGCTGGAATGGCTCCGGTATTGCTGGCGCGGCAATGGCGTGGAACTCGCGCAGTGGACAGATCAATTCGCTGCCCTCGGCCGGGAAAATCAAAAAAGATTTCTCCAGTACGGATTACACTTCCTCCGGGAAATGAACCTGCTCGTCGCTACCGGAAATATTCGCCTCCGCCTGGGCGAAAAAGAACTGGCTACCGCAAGTAATATGGCCAAAGTACTTAACGTTCAGAAAATAGGCCAAATCGCTCGTTTTTTTAGCGATAACTACTATTACATCGAACGAAACGCCAATCCCAAAATCCTCTTCCTCGATACCTCCGTTAAAATTAATCAGATCATGAAAGCCTGACAAAACCGACCGCTCACCCCAATACCGACCCGCACAGTTTCTATTATTAAGTTAATCAAAAGGTAATTACTTGGCAAAATAAAGCGAAAAAATGGCCCTGACGGGCCCTAAAACGCCGCAATCAAGTACTTGCATCAAAAGAATCAAAAGAATTATATGGGATGCCTCGGATGTTCTTGTTCAACCGGTAAAGACAGCGCCGGCGGCTGCCGCTCAAACGGCGGTTGCTCTTCGGGCGGCTGTAACCGACACAATACCTACGACTGGATTACGGCGCTCGGAATCACCGACGCCCGCCCCTTCGAAGTCGTCGAAGTCAGCTTCAAAAACGGTTCCAGAAAGGAATTTTTTAAAAACCCCTCCAATACCCGCACCACCACCGGCGATTATGTACTCGTGGAGTCCTCCGGCGGCGGATATGACCTCGGCCAAGTATCGCTCTCCGGCGAACTCGTACGGCTCCAAATGAAACGCAAACGCGTGCGCAATGACGCAAAACTCCAAACGGTCATTCGCAAAGCGCATGAACGCGACCTCGAACGCCTCGACGAAGTGCGCCAAATGGAACGCGACGTCATGATCCGCGCCCGCGCCATCTCGCGAACCCTCGACCTGAATATGAAAATCGGCGATGTGGAGTTTCAAGGCGATGGCCGGAAATGCACGTTCTACTATACCGCAGACGGCAGGGTGGACTTCCGCGAACTGATCCGGCACTACGCCCGCGAATTCAAAGTCAAAATCGAAATGCGCCAAATCGGCGCGCGACAGGAATCCGCTCGCATCGGTGGATTGGGCAATTGTGGCCGCGAACTCTGCTGCTCTACCTGGCTCACGGAATTCAAAAGCGTCAATACCTCCGCCGCACGCTACCAAAATCTCGCCATCAACCAAACCAAACTCTCCGGGATGTGCGGGCGCCTGAAATGCTGCCTGAACTACGAACTCGATACCTATATCGAAGCGTTGGAAGAATTCCCGGATCGCGCCGAACGCCTGAAAACGCGTACCGGACTGGCGATCCTGGTGAAAACAGACGTGTTCAAGCGCCTGATGTTCTATACCTACGCCGACGATCGCTCGAAGTTCGTCCCGCTCCACGTAGATCAGGTCTGGGAAGTGCTGGATATGATTAAAAATGACCAGATCCCCAATAGCCTCGACGATATCCTCGCCATGGCCCCGCAAGTCGAAGAGATGGAAGAAGAAGAACCTGACTTCGAAAGCGTGGACAATGTCATCGAATTGCCCATCGAAAAACGGAAGAAAAAGAAAAAGAAGAAGAAAAAAGGCCGCTCGGGCAACAGCGTGGCCGCAGCTGTGGAAAAACAAGACCGCAACGAATCGGGTAAGGGCGCCGAACGTCCCCAAAATCGCCCGCCCCAAGGCAACGACCGCCGCGGAGATCGCCCGCAACAACCCGGCGGCAGGAGACCGGATGACCGCGGGGGGCGTAAGCCGGAAGACCGCCCGCAACAACCCGGCGGAAAAAGACCCGATGACCGAAGCGCCCGCAAACCGGACGACCGCCCAGCCAATCGTCCGCCCGATCAACGCCCCCCGCAAAAGGACTCCACTACCCCGCCGGGAGGCCAAAACGACAATCCAAACGCCGGCGCACCCAAAAATAACAACTGGAAAAACAACAACCGGAATAAACAAAAAAATCGGCCGCCGGATAAACCGCCGAAAGAATCCTGATCACCCGCACCTGCAATGCATATCAAAAACAAGACCCCGAAAGCTGGATAAGACGCCGGCTAAATAGGTACAACAATTCAATAATATGCCATACGACGTCACTATAATCGGTTCAGGGCCCGGCGGCTATGTCGCCGCGATCCGATGCGCCCAACTCGGACTCAGTACCGCCCTGATCGAACGCTATCCAACCCTGGGCGGAACCTGCCTCAACGTAGGGTGCATCCCCTCTAAAGCCTTGCTCGATTCCTCGGAACATTACCACGCCGCAAAGGAAAAGTTCAATACCCATGGCATCGAACTGGAAAACCTCCGCGTCAATATGCCGCAAATGATCCGGCGAAAAAATGAGGTCGTCCACGAAAATAATAAAGGCGTGGAGTTCCTGATGAAAAAAAATGGCATTGACGTTTACTACGGTCACGGCGCTTTCCTCAGCTCGAGCAAAGTTAAAATCACCAACCGGGAAGGAATTACGCAGGAAATCGAAACAAAACGGACGATTATCGCCACCGGATCCAAACCGATCGTGCCAGCCGATTTTAACTACGATAAAAAACGCGTCATCACCAGCACGGAAGCGCTCCAAATCGAACAAGTCCCCGGCAGCATGCTGGTGATCGGCGGCGGGGTGATCGGACTCGAACTCGGCAGCGTGTACGCGCGCCTCGGAACGAAAGTGCATGTAGTGGAATATCTGGACCGGATTATCCCCACCATGGACGCCGATTGCAGCCGCGAACTGGTCAAATCACTGAAGGGACTCGGCATGGAATTTCACCTCCGACACGCAGTTACCTCGGTGAAACCCTCCAAAACAAAAGTCAAGGTGTCGGCCCAAAGCCGCGACGACAGCGCTAAAATCATGAACTGGGAGGTGGATTACTGCCTCGTGTCTATCGGAAGAAAACCCTACACCGATAACCTCGGACTGGAAAATATCGGCCTCACTACCGATGAAAAAGGCCGAATCCCCGTAAACGACCGACTCGAAACCGCCATGCCCGGCGTTTATGCCATCGGCGATGTGGTACGCGGCCCGATGCTCGCCCACAAAGCAGAGGAAGAGGGCGTATTTGTAGCAGAAATAATCGCCGGACAACACCCGCACATACACTACCATCTGATCCCGAATGTAGTCTATACCTGGCCGGAAGTCGCCGCCGTAGGCTATACCGAAGAGCAACTCAAAGAAATGGGGACGCCCTTTAAAGTCGGTAAATTCCCGTTCCGCGCCCTCGGACGCGCCCGCGCCAGCATGGACACGGACGGGATGGTGAAGGTGCTCGCACACAAGGAAACGGACGAAATTCTCGGCGTGCACATGGTGGGCGCCCGAACGGCGGATATGATTGCGGAGGCTGTGGCGCTCATGGAGTTCCGCGCTTCCGCCGAGGACGCAGCGCGGATGTCGCATGCGCACCCCACCTACACCGAAGCCTTGAAGGAGGCCGCGCTGGCTGCGACCAGCAACCGGCCGTTGCATTTATAGCCCAAACAGTCGCTCGCAAAACCCGATTTTGGGGATAAAAAAAGGTAAAAACCTGCTTTTCACCCACATTATAAATTTAATCGTATATATTTGTTGCCATGAAATACTTCCTGGTCGTTCTGCTGCCGCTTTTTCCAAGCGCGCTGGGCGCGCAATACGCTCCCCCGGCAACTTATTCCATACAAAATGCAAAAGGAGCGGACGCTGTTGCCGCCCTGGAAGCGCTCGGTGCAAATGCCCGCCAAAGCTATATAGAAACCTATAAAGACCTGGCTATTACGGAAATGAACCGAACCGGCATCCCCGCCAGTATCAAACTGGCACAGGGTATCCTCGAAAGCAATGCCGGACAAAGCGAACTGGCACTCGCAGCGAATAACCATTTTGGAATTAAATGCGGGAGAGACTGGCAAGGCAAAACCTATTCCAAAAAGGACGACGACCGCGACGCCGCCGGCAATATTGTGGCGTCCTGCTTCCGTAAATATGATAAAACGACGGAATCTTTCTACGATCACAGCGAGTTTCTGCGCGATCCGCGCAAAATCAATCGCTACGGACTCCTGTTTAGCCTCGATCCGCGCGACTACCAAGGCTGGGCGCGCGGACTGCAATCAGCCGGTTACGCCACCGCACTCAGCTATGCGGATAACCTGATCTCTATAATCGAACGCCACCAACTGTTTCAGTTTGATTATGCCGGCGAATCGCCAATCCCCGGTATGGATCCAGTCACGGATCGCCCTACGGCTGAAGTTCCAATGGAACGCATCGGCCGAATCAATGATGTAAAGGTGGTGTTTTCTAAAGAAGGTGAAACCCTGTCGGATATCGCAAAAGCATTCAAGATCAAAATACAAAAACTGGTAGCGTATAACGACTATGGCTACGATCCGAACGAACGCCTGGCAGCCAATGAACGGGTGTTCCTCCAGGCAAAACGCAACCGCTGGCGCGGAAAAGCCGCGCACCACACGGTAAAAAGTAGCCAGACAATGTTTGATATCTCGCAATTGTACGGCGTCAAACGGGCAAGGCTCTATTTCTTCAACCGAATGGATAATAACCAGGAACCCGCAAACGGCCAAAGTATCCACCTGAAACGCCGTCGCCCCAGCACCGACCTGGTGATCCTCCGCGATACCCCGGGGACGCCCGACAAATTAAAGGGCCGTAAACTCCAACCGACAGAAGAGGAGTTGTTCGAAATCGGCGCGGATAAAAAGGTAAAAGTGGATAATATGGCGCCGCCGCCACCCACTAAATTAAATCCGCCTCCCGGAAAACCCGCTACGACCGGCGTCCCGTATCCGAATGAGCCCACACCGCCGCCGCCGGCGCCCGGCGCCAATACGCCGGCGCCTGTCGGATTCGCCCCGCCGCCGCCCACCGGCGCGCAACCCCCGCCGCCGCCCACCGGTTCAAAACAAGCCCCCCCTGCAGGTAATTTTATCTACCACACCGTAGTAAAAGGCGATACCCTGTTTAGCATCGCCCGCCAATATAAAACGACCGTGGAAAAAATTAGAAAACTGAACAACCTCCCGGATAACAGTATCCAAATCGGACAATATCTGAAAGTCCTGCCGAAAAAGTAATTCCATGACGACACAGAAGACAGGATCTGCCACTAAGCGACACCCGGATATCGAACGCCTCTCTTTCCTGGCCGATCTGCTCGATAACCGCTTTCAGATACCCGGCACCTCGATTCGCTTCGGACTGGACGCAATTATCGGACTGATTCCTTACGCGGGCGACCTGCTTAGCCTGCTCGTCTCGGGGTATCTCCTGCTATTGATCGTCCGAAACGGCGCCGGCCCGATGCTGATCCTGAAAATGGTCGGCAACTACCTCCTCGATGCGGCGATCGGCGCCATTCCTGTTTTGGGCGATTTGTTCGACATCGCCTTCCAGGCCAACACCCGGAATGTCGCGCTCCTGATCCAATACTATGAGCGCGACGAGCCCCGCCCGAGCGCCCTCAAGTCCATGCTGCTGCTGGCGCTGGTGCTTTTTCTTATCCTGATCGCCTGCACGGTGTTTTTTATCTGGATCGCGGTGCTTTTTTTCCAGTGGTTATTTTCCCTTTGATGCGCAAATTATAAAAAAATCACCACCTTCGCACAGATATATAATCCTTCGAGCCTGCCATCACGCTCTAAATGTTCGCTATGAAACGGGCTATCCTGTTCCTCTTGTCGCTTATAGCGATGCATTCGGCGCACACGCAGCCGCCAGTACTCTCCAATGACGCGCAAATCAGCCTGATGACGGTCGCGCCAGGGCAGGAATTGTACAGCACCTTCGGCCACAGCGCCATCCGGGTTTTCGATCCGCTTAACAGCCTCGACCGGTGCTACAACTATGGCACGTTTGAATTCGACCAGCCGAATTTTTACATGAAATTTTTGCGCGGCCGCCTGCGCTATTTCCTCGATGTGGAAGCCACGCGCGCCTTCGAATATTTTAATCTGCGCCAACGTCGGCCCATGCGCGAGCAAATCCTCCAACTCGATTCCCTGCAGCGCCAACGCCTCTTCGAGTTGCTGTCCGAAAACGCACGGCCGGAAAACAAATACTACCAGTACGATTTTTTCTACGATAACTGCGCTACACGGATTCGCGATATCGTGCAGGAAACGTTTTTCCGGCAAATTGTCTTCGACTCCAGCTCGATTCCGCGGCCGCGTACCATGCGCCAATTACTCCATCCCTGCCTGACCGAAATGCCCTGGACGCGATTCGGGATTGATCTCATCCTGGGACAGGCGGCCGATCGCCAGGCGCTCGCCGAGGATTATATGTTCCTGCCGGATTATGTGCACGATCAGTTTGCCGCAACGATATTGCCCAACGGCCAGCCGCTGGTACAGGCGGAGCGCGCTATCCCGGAATTTCCGCTGCCGCAGGTCGCCGAAGCGTCCCCCAGCGGCTTATTCGGCAAGCCCCTCTGGTGCATGATCCTCGTCGCGCTTATCGGTTTGCTGAGCATGGCAAATACCCGTGCAGCCCGAATTTTTGACACTTTTTTCTGGCTCACGCTCGGCTTGGCAGGCCTGCTCATGGCCTTCCTCTGGTTCGCAACCGACCATTCTGCCACGAAAACAAACTGGAACCTGCTCTGGGCTATGCCCACGCACCTGCTGTTCTTCTGGCGAAGCCGCCGCTCCGAATGGGTAGATAATTATTTTATCGGCGCCGCCATGCTGTCTGTACTCGCGCTCCTGCTTTGGAAATTTGTCCCCCAGGAAATGCCGGTCGAAGCCATGCCCATCGCCGCCCTGGTGCTGGTGAAAGGCCTCTGGCAGCGCGTACTTGCGCGCTGGATGCGGAATAAAGACGCCGAACTCGCGGATGCCGAAACCGAAGCGCCATGACGACCACCGAACGCTTCTTTCTGCTGCCGCCCCGGATAGATTATGCAGGATTTACTTTTCATCTGCAGTTCACCGAACATCGCCAATACGGAATCGGACTCGCCTACGTGCTCACCGGCTGCCACTCGAATAAACGCTATAAACGCCAGGCCTGGAAGGACGGTTACTGGGAAGACCGCGCCGCACCGCGCCAAATTTCCACGATGTTCTCGAACTACCTGTTCTACGAACCCCTGTTCGACCGCTCGGAAGCCTGCCTCCAACAAGCGCTCTCTGCACTGCACGAACGTATGCAGCGCGCCAATATCCTGCCCGCTGACGCTTACCGCCGGGATATGGACAATGAAAACCTGATCTGTAGCCCACTGAAATTAATCGAATAAAAGGAATTCTCCAATCCGTTCACTCCATCCTGGACACGCTGGAAACATACGAAAAACTTTTCAGTGCCTGGAGCGCCTGATTCAGTTGATCCACGTTGCCGACGACGAGCGTGATGCGGCCTTCAAAATATCCCCCTTCTCCGGAGATGGAGAAGGATCGGATATTAAGCCCCATGTTGGAAATCCGGTCGGTCAATTGGTGGATGACGCCCGGCCCCGTATCAATACCGGTGACGACAATCCCGGCCACAAAATCTGCGTGCGCCGTATTGCCCCAGGCTGCGCTTAGGATGCGGTGCGCGTAGTTCGCGAGCAGGTGCGCGGCATTGGGGCAGGTATAGCGATGAATTTTCATGCCGTCCTTGGTCGTGACGATCGCGAAGATGGGATCGCCCTGGAGTGGATTGCAGCAGGTAGCAAAGGAATATTTGTAATAGCTGCCGGGCTCGTTGTTGATGATGACTTCCGGTTTCTTTCCGGTTTTCGGCTTGTGCTGGTAGCCGCCGTGCAGCGTTTCCTCCGGGTGGGACGGCAAGGCGTCGCGGACGGGACGGGCCTCTTCGATTTCCACCAGCCGGCTGCCATCGGGCTGGAAACGCTGTTTCATGCCGGACAAGTCCTCTTGCTCGGTTGCGATGGCGCTCAGGAATTCGAGGCGATTGGGGTAGCCGTACGCTTTGGCGAGCATATCCACATTTTCCTCCAGGCCCGCCTTGAACCAGTTATTCAGTTTGCGCTCCAGAATTTCCTTGCCCAGTTCTGCCTGCCGGCGTTTTTCTTCTTTTAAGGCTGCGCGGATTCGGTTGCGCGCTTTGGACGTAATAACGTACTGCAGCCAATCCTCGGTTGGTTTTTGGTTTTTGCTGGTGATCACCTGCACCTGGTCGCCGTTGATAAGCCGGTAATGAAATGGCACCAGGCGGTTATTGACCCGCACGGCCTGGCAGCTGCTGCCCAGGTCGGAATGGATGCTGAAGGCAAAATCGAGCGCGGTTGCGCCTTCAGGCAAAATTCGCATGTGCCCCTTGGGCGTAAACACGTGCACCTCCTCGGCAAACAGGTTGCTCTGGAAATCCGTTAAAAACTCCACAGCGCTGCCAGAATCGTTGTTTTCAAGCGTTTCTCGCACCTGGTTCAGCCAGTTTTCAAATACGTCGGCGTTTTTAGCCAGTGCGCGGACCCCCTTGTACTTCCAGTGGGCTGCGAATCCCCGCTCGGCAATTTCATCCATGCGCTCGCTGCGAATCTGCACCTCCACATACCGGCCTTCCGGACCGACCACCGTGGTGTGCAGCGATTCGTACCCATTCGCCTTGGGGTTGGTGATCCAGTCTTTCAAGCGCTCCGGAATGGGCTTGTAATAATCGGAAACAATGGAATATACCTGCCAGCAGGCCAGCTTCTCCCGCTTATACGCCTCGTCCAGGATAATCCGGACGGCAAACAGGTCGTAAATATCCTCAAAAGCAACGTGTTTGGTGCGGATCTTATTCCAGATCGAATAAATGCTTTTGGGCCGGCCGATGATCCGCGCCTGCAAGCCGAAATCAGCCAGCGCCTCCTCCAGCGGTCGTTTGAACGCCTCGATGTATTCCTGCCGGGCGCGCTTGGTTTGGTTCAGTTTATCGGCAATCTCGTGGTATTCCTCCGGATGCGTGATTTTCAGGCAAATGTCCTGAAATTCACTTTTTATCTGATAAAGCCCCAGCCGATGCGCCAGCGGGGCATAGATCGTCGAAGTTTCCGCAGCAATCCGGAGCTGTTTGTGCGCGGGCATGGATTTGATCGTGCGCAGGTTGTGCAGCCGGTCGGCCATTTTGATCAGCACGACGCGCACATCATCGGTCATGGCCTTCAGCACTTTTGCCAGGTTCTCTGCCTGGGGGCTTTCCGAATCGTGTAGGCTGTCCAGTTTCGTCAGGCCATCCACAATTTTGGCGATCCGTTCGCCAAATTGCCGGTAAATATCCTTGTATGTCACCGCCGTGTCCTCCACGACATCGTGCAGCAAGGCGCAGACAGCGGCAGTCGGGCCAAGCCCGATCTCACCCACGCAGATCCGCGCGACTTCGATCGGGTGTAAAATATATGGTTCCCCCGATTTCCGGCGCTGTTCCAAGTGCGCGCGCGTTGCCAATTCAAAGGCGGAACGGATCATCTGGCGATCGTCCTCCTCTAAATCAGTGTCGAAGGATTTCAGCAAATTGCGGTAAGCCCGCTGAATCAATGCCCGATCCTCTTCCTGCAATACGGGGATGTCCACATCATGCGACATAAATTGTACCTCTGCTAAACAAGCGATAAATACAAAGATAACGACTTTCCCGGTCGTGTTTGAAAAAAATGCATGCTTTTTTAGCTTATCTAAAACCTGCGTTTTTTTTTGTTCAAAAGTCGTACCTTTGCAGGCCTTTTTGAAAAACACTTAGCGGGCGTGGCGAAATTGGTAGACGTACCAGACTTAGGATCTGGCGCCGCGAGGCATGTGGGTTCGAGTCCCTCCGCCCGCACAAAGCAAGGCTGTGGAAATCCGGTTGCTCCGGATTTCCACAGCCTATCTGCTCTTATTGTTGTGTACCCCTTTCAACGCGCACAAACCATCTCGCACTATGCCCACCATCAACAGCCGGAACGTAGCCGGAAACCTGCTCCTCGTAACCGTAACTCTTTCCCGGGAAGAAATCGAGGCAAGGGTAAACAATGACCTGAAAAAATTTCGCACCCGAGCCAGTATCAAAGGTTTCCGCCAAGGTCAGGCGCCTATCACGTATGTCAAAAAAATGTTCGGCCCCTCCGTGCTGATCGAGGCGTTCAATGATATGATGGCGACCGAACTCCAAAATTACCTTCAAGAGACAAAACTCAATTTCCTGGGGCAGCCGCTTCCAACGGAGGGCCAACAGCTGAAAAGCCTGAAACTGGATCAGCTGGAGCCGGAATACACCCTGGAATACGAAATCGGCCTGATGCCCGATTTTGAAGTCCATGGACTCGATGCCGACCAGCATTTTGATAGGCTGACGGTAGCAAATGTGGACGAATTGGTCGAATTGGAGCTGGATAAAGCCCTCTTACAACACGGGCAGCGCTTACATCCGGAAAATGATATTCAGGAAAAGGATATGATCCATATCAAAGCGAAAGAGGTGGACGGCGACTGGGAAACCACCCTGTCCACCCTGGTGGAAAATATCACAGAACCGGAACTGAAAGCGGAAATACTGCGCAAGAAGAAGGGCGATTCCATCCGGATTAATGCCCGAGACCTGGATGGCGAAATGTCCGAAGTAATGTATCGAAAATACATCCTGCGTATTCCGGAGGAAGACGATCGCGCCGTCGGCGACTGGTTCGAGGGCGTGATCGAAGAGGTCACCAGAACCGAAAAAGCGGCGCTGGATGAAGATTTTTTACAAAAGAAATTCAATGGCGCCGTCAGCAGTGCAGAAGAAGCCCGGAGTCAAATCAAAGAGGAGATACTGGCCTACTACGACCGGCAAGCCGATATGCTGCTGAACAATGCGATCCGAAATCGCCTGCTGGAAATCAATCCTGTAGAACTCCCCGAAGCCTTCCTTAAGCGCTGGCTGGAACTGAACAATGAAGGTAAACTCAGCCGGGAAATGATTGAGCGGGAGTTTCCTGTCTTCGCAAAAGACCTGATCTGGAGCGTAATCACCGATAAAATTGAAGCGAAGTTTCATGTGGACGTGACGGAGGAGGATATTCGCGCCGCGTTTTTTGACGATGTGCGGCAGTATCTCGCCGGGCTCCCTGCAGTGAGTCACATAATCCACCAAATGGTGGACAGGATGATGCAAAACGACGAACAGGTGAACAAAGCGTATCAGGATTTGCGCCGAAAAAAAATCTATCAAGCGGTCCATGATGTCGTAACGATCCACGAGCAACCAGTACCTTCCGATCAATTTTTTGACATAGTAAAAGAAGAAGCAAAAAAGATAAACGCAGAACGCGCGGAAGTAGCGGAAATCCCGGAAACGGCCGAATAAAAGTAGCAAAGAACGTACATCAAATCCTCCTGCTCTAAAATAATAAATCACATGTTCAATAAAAATGAATTCAAAAAGTATGCTGTGAAACACCTCAATATGAGCAGCATGCACCTCGAAAAGTACATGGAGCACACGGCGCCTAATATTCAGGCCTTCACACCGTATGTAATCGAAGAACGCCAGATGAATGTCACCGGCCTCGACGTGTTCAGCCGCCTGATGATGGATCGCATCATCTTTATGGGCGTGCCGGTCAATGATTATGTAGCCAATGTCATTCAGGCACAACTGCTCTTCCTCGAATCCTCTGATCCAAAGCGTGACGTCCAAATGTTTATCAACAGCCCCGGCGGCTCGGTGATTGATGGCATGGGCATCTACGACACGATGCAATATGTGTCGCCGGATGTGGCCACGATCTGCACCGGACTCGCCGCTTCCATGGGCGCCGTATTGCTCGCAGCGGGCACCAAAGGGAAACGCAGCTGCCTGTTCCACAGCCATGTGATGATCCACCAACCCATGGGCGGCGCACAAGGCCAGGTGTCGGATATCGAAATTTCATACCGACTGATCAAAAAGATGCAAAAATCACTCTATGAAGTGCTGGCGCATCACACCGGGCAGCCGTATGAAAAAATTGAACACGACTGCGACCGCGACAACTGGATGTCCGCCGAAGATGCAAAAGCCTATGGCCTGATTGACGAAGTACTCGACCGGAATAACCCCCGCGCACTCAAAAAAGATTAGCGCATATCTTGAATTAGGGCCTGTTGGGGAAATATACCAACAGGCCCTGAATCGGTCTTTTCGAAGTTTTTAATACCTATTTCAATGATCCGTAGAGGTAAAACCCCCGCCCACCAGTGCTCCTTTTGCGGCCGGGATAAGGAAGATGTGCTGATCCTGATCTCCGGTATGGAGGCGCAAATCTGCGAGTCCTGCGTGGAAAAAGCGCAGGAGATCGTGGACAATGAACTTCACCACCAAGCCGCGCCAGGCGGAAAAAATAAAAAAGACGCGCAGGCAGGCCCGCTCCGCCTCGTGCCGCCCCAGGAAATCAAAGCGTTCCTGGATCAATACGTGATCGGCCAGGACGAGGCCAAAAAGGTGCTGTCCGTCGCCGTCTATAACCACTACAAACGCCTGCAAAATAAAAGCAAAAAGACCGCCGAACAGGACGACGTGGAGCTCGAAAAATCCAATGTGCTCTTCATCGGACAAACCGGTACCGGCAAAACGCTGCTGGCCAAAACCATCGCCAAACAACTGAACGTTCCCTTCGCCATCGTGGACGCCACGGTGTTCACCGAAGCCGGATATGTCGGCGAAGATATCGAAAGCATCTTATCCCGGCTGCTCCAGGTGTGCGATTACAACGTGGAAGCCGCCGAGCGCGGCATCGTCTATATTGATGAAATAGACAAAATCGCCCGCAAACAAGACAACCCCTCCATCACCCGCGATGTGTCGGGCGAAGGCGTGCAGCAAGGTATGCTCAAAATGCTGGAAGGCGCTGAAATGATGGTGCCCCCGCAGGGCGGCCGAAAACACCCGGAACAAAAACTGGTGAAGGTCAATACCCACAATATTCTGTTTATCTGCGGCGGCGCCTTCGACGGTATTGAAAAAATTATCGCCCGACGAGTCAATACCCAAATCATCGGGTACAATAAACAGGAGCAAATGCAGGTGGATCGCGAAAATCTCCTGCAGTATGTCAACCACCAGGATATTAAAAGCTTCGGCCTAATCCCCGAACTCGTCGGACGCCTCCCCGTGCTCGCGCACCTGGATCCGCTCGACCAGGATACGCTGCGCCGAATTCTGTCCGAACCGCGCAACGCACTCCTCCGTCAGTACAAAAAACTCTTCGAAATGGAAGGCGTCGAACTCGATATTCTCCCGGAAACGGTAGATTTTATCGCGGACAAAGCGCTGGAATATAAACTCGGCGCTCGTGGCCTTCGCTCGCTCTGCGAAGCCATCCTGACCGACGCCATGTTCGAGATTCCCTCCGCCGCGAAAAAAGACAAAAAACTGGTGGTGGATCGCGCCTACGCAGAGAAAAAACTGCAAAAAGCCAAAATTTCTAAGCTGCAGGCCGCGTAAGACCCATGTATAGGCGCTCCTCGTTGGGCTTCAATACGCATAGGCGCCGCTAACAGGCTTTAAATCAGCACGTAACCCAGCATCACGGCGCCAAAACCAATGCCGTAGCCAAGATATACCTGCCCAACCGTGTGCGCGCGGAGCGCTAAACGCGCCGTGCCTACCGCCCCGGCAAGCAGCACAACCAACGCCAATAAGGCGTACAAGCTCGCCAGTATGGTTCCGCCAAATGCGGGTATGCCCACCATCGGATTTTCCCAAGCCTGCAACAACAACAAAATCATCGCGATGAAACCGCCCATGCCCACGGTGTGGGCGCTGATTTTGTTGAAAATGTTGATAAAAAAAGCAAGAAAAAGCCCAAGTGTGGCTCCTAGTACAAATTTGGAGAAGAGCGCGGGGGTCTGCCCCAGCGAGATCAGGTTTTTGAACAGCCAGAGATAAAACACGCCGGTCACAATATACGGCCCGATCCGCTCCTGCTTGTCCGCCAAATCCAGGCTTTTTACCAAACCCAGCGGCTTCATCATCGCTACACCCACACCGGGAATTAGTACCGTAGATGCGAAGACAGACACGATCATGATCACGGCGCGGGAATCGGACAGGCTCCGAACGCCAAACAGAAACGGGTTGGCGGCCAACATCAGCAATAGCGCGTAGGTCAGTACCAGCATCGGATGCCCGATGACAGAAATAACGTGGGCAAGGGTGCGATTCATATCCGGATTTTTTTCAGACGATCCAACTGGCGCTTGTCGTCCCGCGCTTTGATCGTTTCCCGCTTGTCGTACGCCTTTTTGCCGGTGGCAAGGGCAATTTTTAATTTGGCGTACCCCCGCTCGTTGATAAAGAGCTTGATAGGCACAATCGTGAAACCCTTTTCTTTGATGCGGCGCTCCAATTTGCGCAATTCCGGTTTCTTGAGCAGCAGTTTGCGGAGCCGCCGCGGCTCGTGGTTGTGATCAGAGCCAAACTCGTACTCGGCAATAAACAGGCTGCGTACCCAGAGCGCGCCGTCTTCCATCACGCAATACGCGTCGTTGAGATTGGCGTTGCCCGCGCGGATACTCTTGATCTCCGAGCCGGTCAGCATGATGCCGGCCTCCAGCTCTTGCACGAAATGGTATTCGTACGCCGCTTTGCGGTTGACGATCTCTACTTTATTATTTTTACGTGTGCTTGCCATGACGAAAAGGAGGACAAAGTTAGGGGATTGTCGCCTTAAAATTCAAAAGCCCTTCGAATAGTTCCTTTTAATTGGAATTATTTTTATTTTTGTACCGGGCTGCCAGCGCATTCCGGCAAAAAGTCAATCCGGCTGCAATAGGCTCGACCGGCGGTCTGGGAAACAATCTCTAAAAGCATGTCTAAAACTGCTATATCATGAAACTGGCTTATTGGATATTGGCCGCCGTTTTTGCCCTGTTTGCCATTGCGCAAGTAAATGATTCCGATCCGTTTTTGTGGATTTTGCTGTATGGCGGCGCCGCAGCCTTGTTTGCCTCGGCCGCGCTGCATCGGCTTTTCCGCCCCGCTGTCTGGCTTTGGTTGATCGGATCGCTGATTGGGGCCGGACTGCTGCTGCCCGACTTCATGCACTGGCTCAATCTGGGTATGCCCTCCATTGTGGACACCATGAAAGCGGAAAAACCCTGGATTGAACTGACGCGGGAGTTTCTCGGGCTCAGCGTCACCGCCGCCGCCTGTGGCTGGCTGCTGTGGTCAAAACGGCATGTGCAACTGATGTAAAACCATCGTCAGCGGGCCAGCCCGATGACTGCCAGCAAGCGGCCGGTTTCGCCTTTTTCCAGTCGGTAAGAAAAAAAATCCGCGTTGTCGCGCACGGTACTATGCGGAGAAATTTCCACCTGCAATTCCGGCAATCCAAAATCCCGCAGCTGTGCTGCACCGGCGCGCTGGAGGTCTATCAAATATTTTCCCGAGGCCGGATCGAATCGTTTATGCGCCTCCGAAAACTGTGCAGCCACCTCTGCGCCTACTTCAAACGCGCAGGCGTCTATACACGGTCCGATGTACGCCAGGCAATCTGGCCCGGAAGTGCCGAACAGGGCCTGCATCTGCGTGAGGGTGCGGAAGATGATTTCGCCGGCCATGCCGCGCCAGCCGGCATGGATCGCCGCCACCGCCTGATGCCGGGTATCGTACACCAGCACCGGGGCGCAGTCGGCGACACCCACTGCCAGCACCAAACCCGGCTGCTGCGTAATCAGCGCGTCGTATCCGGCATACAAGCCGGGACGTAGCGCGTGGAGTACTTCAACGCCGTGCACCTGCTTGGAATACGCCAGGCTGTCCGGATCAAATCCGACGGCTGCGGCGAATCGGCGGCGGTTTTCCGCCGTATTCTCCGGGCTGTCGCCTGTGTTCCATCCGAGGTTCAGGGTGTTGTAGGGCGGCGGACTGACGCCGCCGTGCCGCGTGCTTTGGGCGGCGATCAATGCAGGACAGGAGCTAAAAATCCCGGGACGTAAGAATAACACAGCGCGTATTTTTTAAAATAGCAATCGAATCGTCGGCGTTTCACCCTGACATTTAACACCAATTTTCACGTTTTCATCGAGTTTCCAGGCCTCTGCTTCGATAATATTGTCCGATTAAACGCATTTGCTTTACTTTTAGCGTTTATTTTGCACCACATTTTTAACCGCAACCTCTGCGCCCTATGCCCTTCGGCGAAATCCTCAGCATGGCATTTCAGAATATCCGCTCGAATATGCTTCGCTCGGTGCTGACCCTGCTCATTATTGCCTTCGGCATCATGGCGCTGGTGGGCATTCTGACGGCGATTGACGCCATCGCCTACTCGCTCAACGATAACTTCAGCGGCCTCGGCGCCAATTCCTTCAGCATAGACCGAAAGTGGGAAGAGGTACGCAGCAGCCGCAGTGGGCGGCGACAGAAAATCGGCGATCCGATCAAGTTCAACCAGGCGATGGAATTCAAAGAATCCTTCGAATTCCCGGCTAAAGTCTCGGTGTCGTTTTATGCAAGCAGCCTGGCGACGGTGAAAGCCGGCTCGAAGAAAACCAATCCGAATATCGGGATGGTCGGCGTGGATGATCACTACTTCGAAGTAAAGGGGATGGATATTGCCCATGGCCGAAATTTTTCCTTAGCAGAAGTGCTGGATGGCCACGCAAAGGCGGTCATCGGCATGGATATCGTACAATCGCTCTTCAAGAATAAACCGGAAAAGGCCCTCAACCAAGTCATTTCAGTAGGAAATCAGCGGTACCGGGTCATCGGCGTGCTGGCCTCCAAAGGGGCATCCATGGGCAATTCAAGCGATCGGGCGGTGTATGCCCCGCTCACGAATGTCCGCGCGCAGTATGGAAATGAAAATACCAGTTACGACCTGATCGTCGCGGTGCAAAACGCCCTCGATATGGACGCTGCGAAATCCGAAGCGACGGGGCTTTTCCGGCAGATCCGCGGACTGCGTCCTGCTCAAGCGGAGGATTTTGAAATATTTACCAGCGACGGCCTGGTCGCTATCCTGAAAGAAAATACTACGACACTCCGGCTCGCCACCATCGCCATAGGCCTGATGACACTGCTCGGGGCCGCTATCGGACTGATGAATATCATGCTCGTGAGCGTTACGGAACGTACGCGGGAAATCGGCATCTACAAAGCGCTCGGCGCCACCCGCCGCAACATCCTGATCCAATTTTTGGCTGAGGCGGTCGTTATATGCCAAATCGGCGGGATCACCGGGATTTTCCTCGGCATTCTCGTCGGCAATATCGTCACGCCATTGCTGGGCGGCAGCTTTCTCATCCCCTGGGGCTGGATGTTACTGGGGCTCACCTTGTGCATGGTTGTCGGCGTGGTATCCGGGTTCTATCCGGCCATGAAGGCTTCCCGGCTGGACCCGATTGAGGCACTGCGGTATGAGTAAACCCCGTTGAAGAAAACCATTCAATTTGCAAAAAAATAAACACACTATGCGCATTTGTATTCTGATCGCTCTGCTGCTGACGGCCGGGGCGATAAAAGCACAAGAAATCTCCCAGGCCAACCTGCAAAAACACGTGACGTTCCTCGCTTCCGACAAATTGGAAGGGCGCGGCACGGGTACGAAAGCAGAATTAAAAGCCGCCCGTTACCTGGCTAAAATGTTTAAAAAATATGGCCTGGAACCTAAGGGCGATAAAGGCTATTTCCATGAATTTACTTTTAAACGCAGCGCCGACCCGCACAGCGCGCCCACGCCAAACGCCCCGGAAGAGCGCAGCCGCAATGTAGTCGCCTATCTTAACAATAACGCCGCGCACACCATCGTCATTGGTGCGCACTACGACCACCTCGGCCTCGGAGCCGATCACAATTCGCTGGACGCCAACCCGCAGGGAAAGATCCACAATGGCGCCGACGACAACGCCTCCGGCACTGCCGGCGTGCTCGAACTCGCCCGGCATTACGCGCAAAATGGCGTCCGGGAAAACTACAACTTCCTGTTCATCTGCTTCTCCGGCGAAGAACTGGGCCTGCTCGGCTCCAAACGATACACGGAAAATCCGACCATTGATCTGTCAAAGGTCAATTTCATGATCAATATGGACATGATCGGCAGGCTGAACGAAGAAAAACGCCTCGTCGTCGGCGGCGTGGGCACTGCGCCCAATTTTGTGCCGCTGCTCCAACGGCTCTCCGGCAGCGATCTGCAAATCAAGCAGGACAGCGCCGGCATCGGCCCCAGCGATCACACCTCGTTTTATCTCAAAAATATTCCGGTGCTGTTCTTTTTTACCGGCCAGCACGGCGATTACCACCGCCCTACCGATGATGTGGAAAAAGTCAATTTCAACGGACAAAAAGCTATTCTGGAGCTGGCGGTCAAAATTATCGCCGCACTCGATAAAGAACCCAAGCTGGTTTTCCAGGAAACAAAATCCAAGCAGGAAAACACCCCCCGCTTCAAGGTAACCATGGGGATTATGCCCGATTACACCTACGACGGCGGCGGCGTACACGTGGACGGCGTTACGGAGGGCCGCCCCGCCGCACAGGCCGGCGTGCAACGCGGCGATGTGATTGTCCGACTCGGAGATACGGAAATTATCTCGATCCAGGATTATATGAAATGCCTCGGCTCGTTCCAAAAAGGCGATACGACGATCCTGAAAGTGCGCCGCGGTAATGAGGAAAAGGAACTGAAGGTGACGTTTTGAGAAAACCCTGCGCTGGAACGCACCCTGCGCTGAACATTTTTCGTATTTTTTCGTTTTGTCGAGTCATTAATACCAATATCTGAACGCATGTATCCTCCCGCATTAGTCGCCCCGATGGCGCAAGATTTGACCAGCCACGGTTTTGAAGCCCTGCAAACGCCGGCCGCCGTGGATGAGGCCTTGGCACAAACCGGAACCGCGCTGTTGGTGATCAACAGCGTTTGCGGTTGCGCGGCCGGTATGGCGCGCCCAGGCGCCAAAATGTCGCTGCTCAACGAACACAAACCCGATCGCCTGCTCACGGTCTTCGCCGGCGTGGATACCGAAGCCACCGCGCGCGTACGCACGCACCTGCTCCCGTACCCACCCTCCTCGCCCAGCATCGCCTTGTTCAAGGATGGCAAACTGGTGCATTTCCTGGAGCGCCGGCATATCGAAGGCCGCTCTGCAGAAATTATCGCAGCGAATTTGAAATCGGCATACGATCAATACTGCTGATCGTTTGTTTTTCGTATGTTCGCTGCGAAAAGCGCATACGATGAACTTGCAACGCCTGGCCTTAGCGGCAGGGCCTCTGGTCTTTATCCTGGTTTTATGTCTTCCCGCGCCCGAAACGCTTTCCGCGCCGGCGCAGGCTGCGGCCGCTATTACTCTGTGGATCACAATATGGTGGATTGCCGAACCAGTTCCGGTAAGCGTAACAGCGCTGTTACCCCTGGTGCTCTTCCCACTTTTGGGTATCGCGCCGTTAAAATCCATCGCCTCGGAATTTGGGCATGAAATTATTTTCCTGTTCATGGGGGGCATGTTCTTCGGGCAAGCCATCGAGCGCTGGAATCTGCACCAACGTATCGCCCTGAAAATGGTGCTATGGCTGGGCGACAACCCGGGCAGGATGCTGCTCGGTTTTATGCTCGCTACCGGCTTTCTCTCTATGTGGATATCCAATACGGCAACCGCCGTGATGATGACGCCCGTGGCGATCGCCGTGGGCGGTAGCGCGCGCGCGGACGACCCGCAGCAGCAGCATAATTTCGGGAAATCGCTGATGCTGGGCGTAGCTTATGCGTGCAGTATTGGCGGATTGGCAACGATCATCGGAACGCCAACCAACGCCATTTTTATCGGCTTCGCGCAGCAAAAATTGGGCATCGAGGTCTCTTTTTGGCGCTGGTTTTTGGTTGGTTTCCCCTTCGCACTGCTCCTGCTCCTGATTTGCTGGGCACTGCTCCTCGTGCTGTTCCCGCTGCCCACCAAACGCGCCGCCACCGACATGCGCGCGCAAATCCAGACAAATTTGGCGCGCTTAGGCCCTTTGTCGCCAGCGGAATACAGGCTGATGCTCGTGTTCGGCCTCGTCGTGGCGGCCTGGATCAGCGGCGGGTTGCTGTGGTATCGGTTTTTTCCCAATGCAAATGATACGATCGTGGCCTTGTGCGGCGCACTCGCCTTGTTCCTGATACCGGCCGGACAAGAAAAAGGCGGGCCGCTGTTGACTTGGGATCATGCCATGCGCATTCCTTGGGGCGTGTTGCTTTTTTTTGGCGGCGGATTGGCCTTGGCCAAAGGGTTTGATACGAGCGGACTGGCGGCTTGGATCGGACAAAAGATGGAGGGCCTGCGCGCGGTGCCGCACGTTGTTATGCTGCTTAGCGTGTTTGCGGTTGTGGTCGTTCTGAGCGAAATTGCATCCAATGTGGCCACGGCCTCGATGATGATGCCCGTTTTAGCGGCTTTGGCAAGCGGCATCGGACAGGAACCGGGGGTGCTGCTGCTGAGCGCAGCGATGGCGGCCTCGATTGGATTTGGATTGCCGGTAGCGACGGCGCCCAACGCGATTGTGTTCAGTTCCGGTTTTCTGAACACCCGCGATATGGCGCGCGCAGGATTTTTACTGGATTTAGTCGCTATTTTGCTCTTGCTGTTGTTCGCTTATACGTTGATTCCGTTTATTTGGGGTGTTTAACGGTAGTTCCTGCGTGTTTTTCTATTTTTGTAACTGGTTAGCAGGATCGCTGTCTGGCCCAAAAAGTCCCATTTTCCGCCATACTTCGCGATTTTTTTTGACCATAGCGCTGCTATGGGCTGCAAAAAATCGCTTCGTCTGGCGAAAAATGGATCCTTTTTTGGCT
>JBEIDF010000015.1:0-35219 GCA_040383605.1 Lewinellaceae bacterium | reverse complement strand
CAGGTTGACTTGCGGCGCCGGTTTTTCAAATACGGATACCGTTTCGATGGAGTCGCACCCAAACTGATTAACCAGGTTAAACGCGACGGATTGCCCTGCGCCGATCAGCGTGCCGTTGATTTCGACCTGTTCGCCCGGACAGACCCCTACACTCCGGCTGGTGGTATCCGTGGGCAGCAAGCTGAATGTTACCGAATCGTTGGCTTTACACCCCACACTGTTGGTGACGGTTACCGAGTATAGACCGGTTGTTGTGACCGTGAGCGTTTGGCCGGTAGCGCCGTTGCTCCAGCGGTACGCACTGAAGCCGGCGCCTGCATCCAGGGTTGCGCTGTTACAATCGGTCACGTTGCCCAGCGGGTAGTCATAACTGCAATACGGCGATACGTAGCCCAGGGCTTGGGGCAAACCGAAGATATACAGGCGGGTCTTTTTGCCGGTGAGTACGATGTCGCCGTTGGCAGCCGGACTGGCGACGCCGAAATCGTTGTCATTTACCACGGCGATCGTTTGATCGTCCAGAATCGTCAGCCCCTCCGGTTTGTCGTGGGAGCGATCCCATCCTGCTTCCAAGAGATCGAGTACCTGGGTTTTCGCAACGACCTGAACGCCGAACGCGGCGAGGTTGGCGGCATTGCCCAGTTGTTCCAGCGTTTGGCCGTTGTAGTCTTCCGTTGTCAGCGGCGTAGCGCCCGCCAGGTCAATTTTATAAATATATTTTTCGTTCCAGCCGTTGCGTTCGGCGTGTTCGATGAGCAGGAACTGGGTGTTGTTCACGGCTACCAGGTCGCCGATTTTCCAGTCGCGGGTACGGATTTGGCCTTTCGCCGGGTTGATTTCGTAAGCAAATTGGCGTACAGCCTCTGTTTCGGGGTCAATTTCTACCATACGAATCAATCGGCTGCTATTGCCGGTTGCTGCATCCGGGTTATCTGCCGGACTTTGGACAAAGGCGTAGATTTTGCCGTTGGGCGTGTAGGCTACGCCTTCAAAGCCGCGATTAGGCCGGCGTTTGCCGATTGCCGGGGGCAGCGGGGCGTCTTCCGGCTGGGTTGGGAAGGGTGTATAGCGTTTTTCTACCTGAAGGGTGTTTTTATTGACCTTCCAAACGGAGGCCCCATATTCGTCGCAAAGCCAGAGATTTCCCTGGTTATCTTCTACGATACCTTCGCTGTCCATGCCCCACACATCCGGCGTAAGCACCGTTGGCGTTGTGTCGGCCCAGGCGGTTTCGCCCGTATTGCCGGCGCCTGCCGGGAGCGGCAGGCCGCTGACGGCGCTGCCGTCCGGGCGGCGCAGCGGTTGGATGCTCTGGATATTCCACGCGCCGTTTTCCGCCTTAAAACGGGTGACTTTCGGCGCATAATCGGGCTGCGGGAAGAGCAGCGTAGTACCTGTGGCGTTCGGATGGTTGCCGGCGTCCGCATTCGGACCCCGGTCGCCCACGGCGTAAAATTCCCGATCGGTACCCGGGATATAATGCAGACCGGAGATGCCGCCTTCAAAAATTGTTTGGCCATGCACGTCCACAATAGGCAGGGTAGGGGAATAGTCGTAGGTTTCCAGCGCCAATTCGTTGTTATTCGTGCGGTCGAGATCAATTTGGAAAATTGCAACGGTACCGCTGATTTCATTAGAGAGCGCGAGCAGGTTGCGGCCGTTGGGACTTTCTGATTTGGGGATAAAGACCAGTCCTTCCGGCCCCAGATCGCCCAGTTGGCGGGTATTGATATACTGGATAAATTCCGGTTTTTCCGGATTTGTTACCTCGTATGCTACGATACCGCCGATGCGTTCCAGTCCGGCAAATGCGAACTTGCGCCCTTCGATATCGGCCACGATGACCGCCTCCGGTTCCGGGCCTTTGTCGTCGCTGCGATTTTTAAATTGCGCAGACGTGCCGTTACTGGCGTTGAAAATGGCGCCCCAAGTTGGGTCCTGGGCGGTAATCGTTTCCAATTCGCTGCCGCTGTCCCATACCGGTTCGCCGGTGGCGAGATTCCAGATCGTGATGGAACGACCGCCAAAGGCATAAATTTCATCCAGGTCGCCGTCGTTATCCGTATCCCCGGAAGCGATCGTGACATTCAGGCGGCCGAGCATTTCGTCTTTTTGCAGGAAGCGCGCATCGGGGAAGGCTGTCGGGTCGAGCGTCAGGTCTTTTAGGCGGACGGACTCCGTCAGCGGCGCGTACTCCCGGGCGTCGCCTTCATTGGCTGTAATTGCGTAGTTTATGCCGCCGATCTCGAAGCATTCGATAGCGTCGGGCATGTAAGCGCCTTTAATTTTCCAAGGCGCCAGGAATAGTTTTCCGCCGCGGTCAGAAGCGTCGAGCATGTTGACTACCTGCGCATGGTCTTTGTAGCCCAGCGGTTTAATAGCCTCGATGGTCAGGTTCTCAAGATTTACTACGGCCACGGCGTTGTTTTCCTGGAGCGTTACCAGCGCTGTTTTGTCGTCGGGACTGACGCAGATATACTCCGGCTCGAGATCGGAACCGACGGTAGCGTTTGGGCCGAAGATGCGTACGCCGGCTGCGCGCAGGTCGTTGATTTGCGCGTCAAAGCTTTCGAAGGTGAGGATAGTTACGTCGGCGCCGGTCACATTGGCTGCTCCGGAGGCGAGGTTGACAATGCTGACGGAGCCGAGCGGATCAACGGTGTAGTCGTTGCTGGGCTCACCCTCATCGGCAGTAAGCACTTTTGTTCCGTCGTTGGTAAAAATGACCATGTCGGGCAGATTACCTACTTGTACGCTGTTTACAAAGGCGCCGTTTACGTCGAAAAACACCACCGAACCGTTATCGGCAGTCGTATTCCCTTGCACGGCTGCCGCTACCACGCCATTTTTGACAGCTACCGAGTTGATACCGCCGCCATAAGGCGACATATCCACGGAGGCGACTGCCACAGGTGCGACCGGATCGGCAAGATTGACAATATCCAGGGTGTTTTTTGTAACATTCGTGACAAACAGGCGCTTTGAGCCGGGGTCATACGCGGATATTTCTGCCGAACCGCCGGCTGCATTCGGTTTGAAACTGCGCAGGTGGCTGATTTGGATAAACGCGTTTGCCTGCGGCGCCGGGGCTTGAATATCGTTATCAACGATCTGCACAACCGTTTCGCGGGTGGCGCCGGGGAGGACGCTGGAAGTGGAATCTATGCCCAGTACGAGGTAGCGGCCGCCGCTGAGATCGGCGTTATCGGGCAGATTGAGCGTGATATCAAAGGTTCCGGTCGCATTGGCCGGGATGTCCAGTTGGGCGGTTGCCAACGTATAATCGCTGCCTTCCACCGCAGTGGAGGCGCTGTTTATGTGCAAAACGACAGTACCTGCCCGGCTGCCTGGTTGCGTGACAGCCAGTTTGAGGTTCACGTTGCCGTCGCCTTCCTGGAAGGCCGTGAGATCGTCTGTGAATGATACGGTAGGCGCCGTTTTCAACGTAAAAATAGCGAGCGTGCCACTCAGTTCATTGGCCGAAATGACATAATTGTTGCCATCGGGGCTGTCAGCGCCGGCGATGTAAATCACCCCCTCCGGGCCGTTATCGCCGCCGTAGCTGGTGTTATCCCGGGAATTTTTATAATCTGCAAATACGGGTGCGGACGGATCCGTAATATCGTACGCCATGACGCCGCCGATGCGCTCCAGCGTGATAAAGGCGTACGTTCTGCCGGCAATGGAGGCGATTACCACGCCCTCGGGTTCCGGGCCCTTGGCGCGGCTGCGGCCTTTAAAGCCGTTTCCTTCGTTGTCGGCGTTAAAAATGGGCGCCGTGTAGGGGTCTTCGGCTGTAATTTTTTCAAAATCATCGCCGCTGTCAAATACCAATTCACCGGTAGCCGTGTTCCAGATTGAGAAGGAGCGTGCGCCTACGCAATACAGCTCATCGTAGTCGCCGTCGCCATCGGTATCACCCTGCCGGTTACTGATTCGGAAGCGTCCCATATTGTGGTTTTCCCGGAGTACCTGGGCATTGGGAAATGCGGTCGGGTCGAGCGTGACGGCGCCTACAGTCGTGCGCTCGTTCAGGACTGTATATTCTTTTTCGTCGCCTTCGTTTGCCGTAACCAGGTAAGTTACACCATTTACCGTGTAGTTGGCGGCAGCATCCGGGATATAAAATCCTTTGAGCGGGAAATTTGCGATGTGGATAATTCCGCTCTGGTCAGATAAATCGAGGCCATTTCCGAACGCGCTGAAGTCTTTTGTCCCGAGCGGCCAGACGTTGGTGAAAGTTTTATTCTCCAGATCCAGTTCTGCAATCGCATTGTTTTCCTGCAGGGTTACCCAGGCTTTTTTACTGTCCGGCGAGACCGATACATATTCCGGTTCAAAATCTTGCGCGACACTGCTGGCGGCAAACAGCAGCCGCACGCCGGCCGCCTGCAAATCGGCTGCCTGGCTGTTAAATTGTGTAAAGCGGACGGTTGTCACATCCGATTGCGTAAGCGCGGCGGCGCCGCTGCTCAGGTCTATCATGGTTACGGAACCTTCCGGATCAATCGTGTAGTCCGTACTGGGCTGGCCTTCATCCGCCGTCAGAATATATCGGCCATCAGGCGTGAAGGTCAGCATATCCGGCAGTGCGCCAACTTGTACGGCATTGAGATAATTGCCGTCGGTATCGAAAAATACAACCGATCCGTTGTCTTGTTCGGAAATAAGTCCGGTCACGCTGACGGCAACCAGGCCGTCTTTCACCGCCACGCTGGTAATACCGGCGCCAAAAGCGGCGGTACTGATTTGCGCGATTTGCGTCGGATTGGCAGGGTCTGAAAAATCGACGATATCAAATGCTTCCAATCCCGTACTAACTACGAAAAGGCGTTGCGAGGCGGGATCATGCGCTACAATTTCCGCTATGCCCTCGGCATTGGCGGGATTCGGTACGCTGTAACGCGCGGCAAATTCCAACTCAACTGCTTTCGTCGCCGCAGGCGCCTTGCGGTCGTTGTCGCGAATATACACCGTATAATACGGAATGCCCTGCGCGGTAATGCCGTTCAGATTTTCGAGGGCAAGCACAAAATATTCATCTTGCTCCGCTTCGAGATCATCCGTGATGGGAATATTTACTTCCAGGCTGGTACCGCTGCTCAGGTCGAGCGTAGTAGTCGTAAAGCTGAGGTCTGCGCTGTTTGCCGTGCTGAAAATACCGGTTTTGAACACCAGATCCGCAGTTGCGCCAGCGGCGGGATTTTCAATATTCAGGCGCACGGTGGCTGTTCCGGCAGATTCAGAGACCGATATGAATCGCCCGTTGAAGGTCACACGCGGCGTAAAATTGAAGATAAACTGGTAAGGCGCCAGCATGGCGCGGCCGTCGGCGTCCAGAACGCCGTTTACGGTCAGGGTATAATTTTGGCCAACCGTGAAAGGGCTTGCGTAGCGCAGTTCAACCGTATTCGCAGTAATCAGGGTTGCCGAAGACAGGTTCGGGATGCCGGTATAATTGGCGATTTCCTCCGCGGATGCGAGATTGAGGGTATTATTGAATTGCAATTCGAGGGTGACGGCCGAGGTGACGGTCGCTTTGGTCACTTGCGGCGGTCCGGGGAAGTTCCACTGCGGCCAAATTTGCGGCGGCGTGCCGCTGCCGCTGCTGTTCCAATTCGCCGGATTGAGGATGGCGGCGCGCAGATCGGCGGCGCTGCCGGTTTGTGTGCCGGTGTAATAGGCATTTACTGTATTTCCGGCTGTATTACCGGGCGCCGTGCTGAGGTTGATGGAGGAGGCGCCATCTGCCAGGCCGGCCGGTAATTTAGACAGGCTGCCGCTGCAGGAAGTTTGCGCGCCGGTTACCCAGGCGTTCGAGCTGAGAGCCGTGATGTAAGACGGTGCATCGGCAGTGCCTGAATATATAATAAATTGATCGCCTCCGGAGCTTAATCCGAAGGTAGCGCCGGCGATAGTTCCACTACTCGCCGTTCCGGCATCGTTTTGAATAACGAACACGCTGCCGGCCGGGATAACCTGGCCAGGTGAAGTCCACACAAAGCCGCCGGCGCACTGAGGCTGGGCATTGTCGGTATATTTTGCATCCGTCATGCGGATTTGCGTACCGGGCAGAATATTCACGAAAGTCAGGAGCGCAACCTCATCCTGCGAGCCGGTGGCGTTCATGCGGTAGGCCACCGGTACGATATCGCCGGCTTGGAATATGGTTGTGGCCTGGCCGGTGTTGCTGGTCGTCTGAATCGCACGGAGTTCACCGGGAATTCGCGCTACTCCGGCGCCCGCGCGGAGTGTTTGAGTTGGCGCCGGCAGGGCAGCCTCATCGGCTGAATTGTTGAAATCCCAATAGTGAAGGAGCGTTTGCCCTACAAGTTGGCAGGTAAAAATAAGCAGAAATGCCCCTAAAAGGGACAAATTAGGTCGCATTAACTTCATAAAAAGGCGTTTAGTAAATAAGCAGTCCGACAAAGGACTATACCAAATATTACCTTATCATGAAGTAAATATTAATAAATGGTTGAGTTCACTGCCCTCTACCGCCCCCCCAAACCTTCCATACCCAAGCCCCCGCGCCTGTTTCCACGCTAAGCGCATACACCCCCGGCGGCAGTTGCAGGTTGTCGAACAGGCGATTGTACCCCTGCGCAAGCAGGATCTCCCGGCTCTGCAGCACCCGGCCTTGCAGGTCGCGGAGCGTGCAACGCGCCGGCGCGTCGGAAATTTCCGGGGCATACACGCCGATTATATTGCTGAAGGGATTCGGTGCGGGCTGCAGGCCGGCACGATCGGCGGGCGCTTCCGTCCCGGAGGCGATACAACCTGCAACGCCGGCGGCAACGACCGGACTCAAAAAATCAGCGGCGTTTTGGGCACGCAGCGGGCGATTGACTACGAAGTGGTAACTGCCATTCTGGGCAAAATTAAGGCAGGCCAAAATACCCAGGTCGGAGTTGAACGGGTCGCAGACCGTCCAGTCGGTATAATAAAGCGGCGGATTGGGCAGGGAGGCAAACAGGGCTGCAATCGCGCCGTTTCCGTACATGTGCGGGGCGTCCTGATGCCAGGGCGAACAGTTCGCAAAGCCATTGCAAATGCCGCTTAGGGGATAAAAGGGTTGTCCGTAATTGAACGGCACCACGGCATCGCAGGTTTGATGGTAAAAATAGACGGCCGGGGTATCGGGGCCTTGCAGCCAGTTTTGCCCCAGCGCAATCTCCGGTACGCCGCCATAGAAACTCAACACGCCCTGCACCCGGGCGTCGTAGCCGTTGCCGCTGTGCAACAGCCCGTCCACCGGCCCCAAATCAGGCCGCTGCCGGGCGATATCCGTGATCGGCCAGACGGTCTGCACGCAGTTGAGCGCGGACGCGTTCAGCGTATTCGGAGCGGGAACTGGCGCCGGCGCCAAGGCGGCGCAACAGTCGGGTTTTTCCTCGGCACGATCCAAAAAGCCTGTCGCCAGCGCTAAAAACGCACCGGCGCTTTCGCCGCCCACCACCACCGCTTCCGTGCAGGTAGAATCGGTCAGATGCCGCGCCTTTAGCCACCGGATAGCGCCCTTCACGTCCTGCTGCCCGCGATAAATCGCTCGAATGATTTCGCAGGAATCAGCGGCATACAAGGCGTCGTACGCCGGCGGAAAAACGTCGGGAATATCCTCCGTGCCGCAGGCACGGGCTACCGAGGCGGCCTTGTGCCAGCCCAGGCGGTAATTGACGCAGGCGACTGCATAACCCCGGCCTGCCATTTCCGCAGCCAGCCACTGGATATCTTCTTTGCAGCCGCCCAACCAACTGCCGCCGTGCGCCAATACCAGCAGCGGCCTGAACCGGTTGCCGTCCTCTACCGGTTTGTACAAGTCTAATCGGAGCGTATCCGCCGCTCCCGTGTAGTTCGTGGCAAGGCCGTACATCAGGTTTTTTTCCACCCGCACCGCATACTGCGCCGAGGTGGAAAATGAAGCAGAAACCAGCAGGGAAAACAGGAGAAAACGCATGAAACTGTAGGATTGCGGAATTGGGATTGTGGATTGCGGAATTTGCAGGTTATTGCTTAGAGCATGTCTAAAATTATATTTCTCGCTAATATGAAAGTCTTTTTCAACCATACTTCGTTCCTTTTTTTCGCCGTAATTAGTCCCATTACGACTGCAAAAAGCGCCTTGTCTGGTTAAAAAATCCTTTTCATATTAGCAGAGAATATAATTTTAGACATGCTCTTATTTTAACGTTGAAAAACTAAAAATAGTACCAATCCGCAATCCAAATTCCCCAATCCTCACACCGTTCCGTACCAATACGCAAACACCCCAAACACCGCGCTGCCGATCATCAATCCAAACGCCAGCGCTTTGTCGTCACCGGTCTGCCAGATGAAAATGCCGGCCAGTAAGCCGCCGATTGCCAAAAAATAATAAGGAATTATATATTGCAGCGCGAGAAATGCAACAAAGGTAAAAAGCGCCCGGACGGCAATGGAAAACAGGTTATTCATAAAACAACAGGTTGATTTGAGCGCAAACTTACTACTTCTTGCGAAGTAAAACACGCAAAACAAAACGGACTTAATCGCTTGGTCAAATTTTTATTTCCGGGCTGCAACTGCCCAATTTTATTTTTAACTGCGTTCAATTTTTCGCCGAATTGCCCGTATTCGACTGCAAAATTTGCCTTGTTAAAAATAAAATTTTTGCAGTTTCGCCTCAGAATCAAAATTTGAACAAGCGCGAATACACCGCTATCGCAAAATCCGCAATCCACAATCCGCAATCCGCAAAATAACACTTACCTTTGGCAGCCCGACATGCACCTGCTGTAAATTGTATATGAAAGTCATTATTCCGGTTGCCGGCGCCGGCATGCGCCTCCGTCCGCACACGTACACCCAGCCTAAACCGCTGGTGCCCGTGGCCGGAAAACCTATTATTTGTTTTATTATTGATAAACTTGTAGAGGCCGGACTGCAGGATTTTGTGTTCGTCATCGGCTATCTGGGCGATAAAATTAAGGGGTTTATCGAATCGCGGTACCCCAACCTGCATACCGAATTTGTCTATCAGGAACACCGGGAGGGCTCCGGTCATGCGATCTGGACAGCCCGCGAAACATTCAAAAATGAAAAAGAATTGTTCATCGCGTTCGGCGATACGATCTTTGATGTGGATCTACGCCAATTGCTCGATTGTCCTGATTCCTGCCTCGGCGTCAAAAAAGTAAACGATCCGCGCGAGTTCGGCGTGGCAGACACCGATGAGGAGATGTACGTCACCCGCGTGACGGAAAAACCACGTATTCCCAAATCGAATATGGCGATTGTCGGACTCTACAAGATCAAGCAAGTGCCCGAATTGATCGCAGCGATCGAGCAAAATATGCAGGCCGGTCATCGCACGATGGGCGAATACCAACTCACCGACGCCCTGCAGCTGCTGCTCGAACAAGGGACGCCGATCAGAGCGATTCCGGTAGATAACTGGTTCGACTGCGGCCGAAAGGAGGTGCTGCTCGAAACCAATGCCATGCTGCTTAGTCAGCGCGGTTATTCCTCGGACCTGGCGCATCTGCCGGAATTCAATAATACGATTTTTATCCACCCGGTGTCAATAGGCGCTGATTGTCAGATTTCCAACAGCATCATCGGCCCGAATGTCACGGTGGGCAGCAATGTACAAATCAGTTGCTCGATCATCAAAGACAGCATCATCGGTAATTACGCAGCGCTCGAAGATGTGGTACTCAAACACTCGGTCATCGGCAGCGATGCTACCGTCCGGGGTATGAACCTCAGCCTGAATATTGGCGATAATACGGAAATCGGGTTTGATTAAAAGCGTGTACCTTTGCACTCGTTTTTCTGAAAAAACGTATGCTTGTATCCCCAATCCATTTTTCCCGACTTTAGAGACGCTCTTAAGCAATACAATGCATCATGAAATTTGATACAAAAGTTATTCACGCCGGTATCGAGCCGGACCCCTCTACAGGGGCGATTATGACGCCCATTTTCCAAACTTCTACCTACGTGCAGGCGGCGCCCGGCGATCACAAGGGCTATGAATATGCCCGCACGCAAAATCCGACGCGCTCAGTCTTGGAGAAAAACCTGGCAGCGCTGGAAAACGGCTCGGACGCTATCTGTTTCGGCTCCGGATTGGCCGCGCAGGACGCCGTGATCAAATTGCTCAAAACAGGCGATGAAATCCTGTCCGTCAATGACCTCTATGGCGGATCTTACCGCCAAATGGTGCGGGTGTACGGCCCGTGGGGACTCAAAAGCCGGTACGTGGATCTGTATGACGCCGAAAATGCGGAACGTGAACTCGGCCCGGATACGCGGATGATCTGGATCGAAACGCCTACTAACCCGATGCTCAATGTGGTGGATATCGCCGCCGTCTGCGCCATCGCCCGCAAACACGGTATCCTGACGGTGGTGGATAATACCTTCGCCTCGCCATACCTGCAAAATCCGCTCGATCTGGGGGCCGATATCGTGCTGCATTCGGCGACAAAATATATCGGCGGGCACTCCGATGTGGTGCATGGCTGCCTGATCGTGCGGGACGCCAACCTGGCGCAACGCCTGCGGTTTATTCAAAACGCATCAGGCGCCGTACCCGGTCCGCAAGATTGCTTTCTCATCCTCCGCGGCATCAAAACGCTGCACCTGCGCGTGCAGCGCGCCTGCGAAAATGCAGAAAAAATCGCGCACTACCTCGCCGCGCACCCGAAAGTAGCCAAAGTCTATTGGCCGGGATTCGAATCGCACCCCAATCACGCCGTTGCCAAAAAACAAATGCGCATGTTCGGCGCCATGGTCTCGTTCGACCTGCACGACAATACCTACCAGGCAGCAGAAAAAGTGCTCAGCAATACCCATCTGTTCGCGCTGGCAGAATCGTTGGGGGGCGTAGAATCGCTGATTGGCCACCCGGCCAGTATGACGCATGCCAGTATCCCCCGCGAAGAACGTCTAAAGGTTGGCCTCACCGATTCACTCGTGCGCCTCAGCGTGGGGGTGGAGGATGCCGGGGACTTGATCGAGGATCTGGAGCGCGCGCTGCAACTGGTGTAATACACTAAAGAGGCTGCAACATAAAATGCCTGTTTTTTATTTTTAAAATAAGTAACCAGTTACTAAAATAAAAAACAGGCATTTTATGCTTTTTATCCGCCGAAGGCAGCAAAATATTTACCTAGATTCGGCGAAATGCGGGCCTACAAGGCCCAGCACCTCCTCGTAAAGCCGCTCGTTCACGGCCAGGAGTTCCCGCCCGTGTAGGTAATGATCACCGCCGCTGAAATCGCAGACTTTGCCGCCGGCCTCCTGCACCAGCACCACGCCGGCAGCGACATCCCAAGGCGCCAAGCCGTATTCAAAGAACGCATCATAGTGCCCGCAGGCCACGTATGCCAGGTCGAGCGCCGCGGCGCCAAAGCGGCGAATTCCGCGCGTATGTCGGGAAAATTCCTGGAGCGCAGCGTAATAAGCGCCCGCCCGACCAAAATCATAATAAGGCAATCCGGTAGCGATCAGTGCGTTGCTCAGATCCGCGCGTTCGCTGACCCGAATCTGCTGCCCGTCGCGCCAGGCGCCGCCGCCCTGCCAGGCGTAGTAGTATTCGTTGCGCGGCACATGGCAGATGACGCCGAAAACCGGGATGTGGTCTGCTTTCAGCCCGACGCTAATGGCGTAGTGCGGAAGTCCGAACAAAAAATTCGTGGTGCCGTCCAGCGGATCAATAATCCATTGCAGGTTGCTTTCCGCGTTGGGCGCCGTCTCTTCTTCGGTCAGGAAAGTCGCTTCTGGCAATAGTTCGCGCAGACCGGCGACCAGGATTTCCTCCGCCGTCCGATCCACGTAACTAACCAGTCCGTTCAGGAATTTCTCTTCAATCTGTCCGGCTGTCACACGGCCATGCTCGCCTCGGATAAAGGCGGCAGCGCGTTCTACGACGGCAAGCGTTGGTTGGAGGAGGGCGTTCATGGATGGGGGATGGGGGATTGGGGATTGGGGATTAGGGTGTTATTGCGGACGATCCCGAGTGCGCGGCCTTGGAGGGTTTGGCCGATAAGCGGGGTGTTTTTGGATTGCGCGCGGAGGTCTGCGGCCTGCACCGTCCAGCGGACGTCCGGATCGAAGAGGGTGATTTCTGCCGCTTCGCCGACGGCGATGCGGGGAATAGGCAGGCCGAGGATGCGGCGTGGGGCCTCGGCCCATTTTTCTGCCAGTTGTGCAAAAGGCATGACCGCTTTGAGCGCCGTATAACTGAGCGCACCGGCGGTATCCAGGCTGCTCATCCCGAATTCGGCGTATGGAAATTCCAGGTTTTTGTGTTCAGAATCCCAGGGCTCGTGGTTGGAGCAGATACAGTCTATCGTGCCATCGAGCAGGCCTTGGATCAGCGCCTGCCGGTCGGTTTCGGCGCGCAGGGGCGGTTTTACTTTATAGTTTGAATCGAAATTTGCAAGTTGGGCGTCTGTAAACGCCAGGTTCGCCACGGCTACGGAGCAGGTGATCGGCAGCCCTGCCGCTTTTGCTGCGCGGATCATCGCGACGCTTTCCGCGGCAGAGATGAGGTGGATATGAAGCCGGCCGCCGCTGTAGGCCAAGAGTTTCAGGTCGCGCTGGACGATCAGTTCTTCCGCGAGCGCGGGGATACCTTTCATACCCAGCATGGTACTCTGCAGGCCTTCGTGCATTTGGCCGCCGCCGGCGATTGCCTGGTGGTGGGGGTGGTTCATAACCAGGCCGCCGAACGCCTGGGTGTACTGCAGCGCCCGCAGCAGCAGTCCGGCGTCTTGCACCGGGTAGCGCCCGTCGGAAAACGCGATGGCGCCGGCGGCAAACATGTCGTACAGTTCCGCCAGGTCTTTGCCGGCATTTTCCACCGAGATAGCGCCGATGGGGAAAAAACGCACCGGCAAATCAGCCGTTTTATTGCGCACGTATAATACCTCCGCCTTGCTGTGCACGGCCGGTTTGGTGTTTGGCATACAGGCTACGGCCGTGAAGCCGCCGGCCGCAGCCGCTTGGGCGGTGACGAGCAGGTCTTCCCGGTGCTCATAGCCGGGGTCGGCGATCTGCGTGCCGAGATCCATCCAGCCCGGGCAGGCCAACGCGCCTCGGCAATCATACACCTGCGCGTCTTTGTCCGGGACCAGGTTTTTTCCAATTGCCGTTATGACGCTATCGCGGATGGCAATATGTTGGAGCGCCTCCGGTTTTTTTGCGTCGGCGTTTTCCACCGTGCGAACATTTTGCAGAAAAATCATAGACATGGCGGTTATTCCCTGTACCAGAAATTATTGCGAACCAGCCAACCCGGTTCCCGACGGTACACGCGGAGATCGGCGGGCCGTATCAGCGTCTCGTCGAGGAAAAAAAGTTGGTCAGCATTTTGTTTTTGTAAAAAGATACGCACGTTGGAGTCCGGTTCATACACCTCAAAGGGTAACTCGAACAAGCCCCAGCCGTTTACGATGGTTTTCAGGTAAAAGCGCAGCCCCTCGTGCTTAAAGTGAATTTCCGTTCCGTCGCCGCTCCGATTTTCAATAATCTTCATTTCCTGGCCCATCCCCAAATCCTGGTTTACATAAACCCAGCAGGAAATGACATATTGCCCTTCGGGCAGGCCTTTGTTCCAAATCCAGGTGGTGTCTTTCATGTTGCCCTGGTAGGCGCCGGCGCCCTGGAAAACACGCGCGGTTTTGGTAAGGGAATCGTATGATTGGTAGAAAAGATTGGTCGTGTTTCGAGTGGACAACCAGCCGGCGACCGGAACCAGCGTCTGGGAATCTACCTCGGTTCGGATGGCATCCAGATGTTCCCGGACGTACGCCCGAATACTGTCCGGGCGCAGCGACAGCACTTTCAAATCCGGGTGGTCGTACACTATGCGGGCTTTGTCGGTCAGGTGTCGGTAGTTTTGGCGTACCTCCGGCCATTTGGGGCCGTGCACGAGCAGGGCCAGCGGGCGTTCGTCGCTCAGCTCGTTCAGCATGGTGGGGAGTTCGCAGGGTTCGAGGACAAACTGCACCGATTCGGTGGTTTGTCGGGCGGAAGTACGGCTCATATTGACGCCCATGTCCGGCACGCCGGTGTGCAGGGCGGTGGTTTGAACCTGGATAAAATGCCCGAAATCAAAATCCAGCCAGATATTTTCGGAACCCATGTGGTAGTAGGGGAGGGGTAGCAGGGCCTGGTAGGGGCCGAAATCCACTTTGTTTAGCCAGTGATCTGGCGTGGGCGCGGCGACCTCCCGCTTGGCCACATTTGGGACGCGGGCAATTTGTTTTTTGGTTTGCCACACAATTGCTTCATAGCCCAGCAGCCCCAGCGGCGCCAGCGCAATGACCCAGCGCAACCAAAGCCAACGCCCCCCGCGAATACCCTGAAATCGCCGGCTCCAGTTCCATATACTGTAAAAAGCGAGCACCGAGGCTACATAGTAAAAAATCCAGGTAAATCGCCCCAGTCCGCGAAACTGCCGCAACGGCCCCATGTAGTCCACCATCCATTCCAATGCGGGTATGGCAAACGGGAAGCCGCAGGCAAACAACAGCAAGATAAATGCCGAAATAAAAATCCCGCGCAAATAGTACTGATGCACGCGGTGGTAGGCCGCTTCTTTCCAGTCTTTTCCAAATAATTTAAAGCCGGAAAAAATCAGCCACAGGGTGAACAGCGTGACCACCATGCCGGCGTACGCAATGGCCTCCACGTTGATCCGTCGAATGTGTATGATGTTTTGGTCTATCCATTGGTACAAAGGGAAGGATTCATACGGGAGAAATACGCCTTCCCAATACCCAATATACACAGTGAATCCATAGGGATTGGCCGGCCGGTCGGCCGCGAAATCCGTCCACTGAATCCATACAGTCAAGGCCGCATAAGGCAGGAATACCATGATGACCCAGTGCGCAAATCGCCGGAGAATAGTCTTAAAAGAAAAATCCCGCAGCACTTGAATCCCGGTGTATAAAGTCAAAAACAAGGCGGCAATCCCGAAATAGTAAAAATGCAGTTGGGCCGAAAACCACACCACGAGCCCGATCAGCACCGCCTGGTACCGGCGACTGTACCGCTCTTCGTACAGGCAAAGCAGGTACAGTATCAGCGGAATAACAAACTGGTGCGACAATCCGAAGTGCCCGTCTATCCGGTTGTATTGGGGGGATAAAAAAACCATGCCCAAGGCCGCCAGTCCGGCATACCACACAGGCAGGTGCAGCTTGCGCAGCAAGAGAAACAAGATGACGCAGGCAAAAAGTATGGATAGCAGCAGGCTCACGTTGAGGATGCCGACTGTTTGGTCTGCCAAATCGCCCATATTGCGGCTCCACCATTGTATGCCCGCGCTGAAAATAGGCTGGTTGTCGGTGAACAGTACATGCTCGCCAAACGGATAGTTCATGCCGCCGTAATGCGCGTAACTGGTATCGTGCCGGACGTGCCAGGCAGTCGTCATGTAGTTTTTAAAACCGTCGGGACTGCCGCCCAGCAGGTAGTCGTTGGGCGCTTGCAACCAGGCGCCGTGCACCAGCCACAGCGCCAGCGCGCACAGGATGGCGACGCCCACGGCGCCCCAGAAAGTATGCGAGCGCTTGACAGACTGCAAATCGTGTACGGTATGTTCTATCTTTTGAAACTTACTCACCGTCTGAATGGCGTTTTTTGAATATATTTTGAATCAGCAGCCGCAGAAAATTTTTCCCTTCTGCAGCCAGTATCTTCCAGCCTACCTGACTAAATACCACGCCGTCTCGAAGTTGAACTTGCACGGGCGTTACTTGCACGCGCCCGTTGGCCAGCATCAGAAATTCCAGATCGAACAGAAAGCGATCAATCCGGGTTTCCAAAAACACGGCTTTCCCCGCGTTGTCGAACGCTTTCAGCCCGCATTGCGAGTCGTCTATCGGCTGCCGAAGCACATGCCGCAGCATCCAGCGGAGGAATCGCGACAGCCACCTGCGGAAAGCCGGCACTTTTTGGTAGTACGCGGTGTCCCGGTTGCCTGCTGCTATACCGCCCCGCTCCCGGAGCACCGAGGCGACGCGCGCCATACTCTCCAGTGTGTAGGGAAAGTCGGTGTCGGTCACCAAGTGCAAATCCGCCTCAGACGCCGCTACGCCCTGGCGCAGGGCGTAGCCTTTTCCCCGATTCCATTCGTAGCGCACGATTTGCGTTCCGGGCGCCAGCGCGGTCAGGCGCGCGATGTTTTCATCCGTTACATTGCGGATGGAACCGTCGTTCACTACGATCAAGCCCAGCGTGAATGCGGCAGGATCGAATTGCGCTCGAAAAGCCTGAAAACGCGTAGCAAGCATGGCTTCCCAACCGTTGGGCGGGTTGTAGCAGGGGACGATCACGTTTAATCGTAGGATGGAAGACAAAGTGGCGGCGATTGTTAGACCTTGTGGCTATGGATGGCAAATGTAAAAAAGATCAGGCAGCGCGTATTTAAAATTATAGGGTATATCGGCGGAGAGCAGGCTATTTTTGTTCTAAAAAGTGTTTTTAAGACCAAAATGAAGAAAATATGTCCCCAACTCAACGCTGCCGACAACCAACAGGCGCTTAATTTTGTCGAACCGGTTTTATCCGAAAATCCAGCGTAGCAAAACCGCCGGCGTCAAAATGCTCCACCCGGATCGTATGCGCGCCGCCGAGCTGGACGACAATCTCGTCGGTAACCGGTTCATGTATGTCCCAGCGCTCCATCAACCGCCGGCCGTCGAGGTAAAGCCGAACGCCGTCGTCGGAGCCGAGTTCGATGCGATAAGCGCCGGGTTTTATCTCAAAATCCGTGGTTGCCACGGTGAGGAATCGGTCAGCCTGGACGCGGGCGCTTGGCCGATCCCACCAGGCAAAATACAAATCCCGGGAGCGCAAGGTATCGGCTGCCGGGCCGTTTTCCAGGCTTTGCACAATATCGGGCTGGGCTATCGGGTCGGTATTTTCATCGTAATTATACCAGGCGATGCGCCAGTCAAGTTTTTTCACAAATTTTTCCAGTTCGAATAAATAGGGCTTTTCCGGGACTGCAGTAATTTTCTCGCCGAATACCGTGGTAATCGTATCCGTTCCGGTATAGGCAAATTGGATATAAATATCCTCTGCGCCGGATTCGGTTTGCACAGAGACAAAAGATTCCGGCATGGTTCCTTGTGTGCGGTTCATTTTCCGAATGCCCCGCATCGTTTTCACCTGCCAGTTCCCTGCGGGGCCTTGCAAGTCGAAAGTCATATAATTAGGGAGGTCTTGCGGTGGTCCTTCTATAGCAATTGGACGTTTAAAGTCGTAGGGGCCCCATTCGCCGATGGCGATGTTGCGCCGGCCCTGGGGTAGATCAGCGGACAGTTGCGCGTTGATACCGCCGGGCAGGCTGTCTGGTTCTTTGAGTTCGACAACCGGTATTTCGAGGGGTTTAAAGGGATTTGCCACTCTTTGGTCGGGGTGATTCGTGTTCAGGGTGCGTGATTTTTTGAGTTCCGGGTGTGCGTAAAAGCGTTCGATGTCGGCGGCCGGCGCGTACACCTCATTTTGGAGGAACGTCAGGTTCACATTGGGCAGGGGTGTTTCGAGTAGATTGAGGCATTCGGCGAACAGGTTTTCGCCGTTTACGGCCACGTTGCTGGACAGGCTGATATTGAGCGGGGTTCTTGTTTGGTAAAAAACATTGCGGTCAATAACCGTTCCGGTGTTTCGAACGTCTCTTTTTTGGGGATAGCCCCAATCGGCGGGTTGTTTTTCCCGGGCCCACAGTTGCACGCCGGTGGAGTCGCCCCGGAAGAAATTTTGCATAATCGTATCGCGTTGGCCGTGCTCGATCGCGATGGCGGTTTCGCAGTTGAGGATCCTGTTGCCCATGATCCGGGTATCGTAGGCATAGCCGCCCCAGATGCCATACGTGCATTCCCGGATAATATTGCTCGTAATTTGGTTGCGGGAGAAAGTGGCTTCGACGCCGTTGGTCGGGGCGTAGCTAAAATCGTTGCCGTGAATCCGGTTGTCATTGCAGCCGCCCTCGCCGCTGTCCATGGTTTGTTGGCCGGCCCAGAGGAAGAGGCCGTCTCCGGAGTGCGTGCACGAGTTGAAGGCGATGGTATTTTCGCTGCTT
The DNA here is from genome assembly GCA_040383605.1 of Lewinellaceae bacterium. Lineage (GTDB taxonomy): Bacteria > Bacteroidota > Bacteroidia > Chitinophagales > Saprospiraceae > M3007. The sequence goes on along the minus strand of JBEIDF010000015.1, from coordinate 17,134 downwards.
TGTTCGTACACGAGCAGGGCGGCGGAGTCTTGTCCGCGTTTGTAAAAACCATTCGAGTATCCGCGCACGTTCCAGTCGAGCCGGTTGTGCATCACTTTATTACGGCTGCAGCGATAGAGTCCGACGCCAACGCCCGAGTTAAACTGGAAGGTGTTGTTGAATACCGTGCCTTCGTTACAGCCGCGCATCAGGAGCGCATTTTGGTTGCCGGTGGCACGGCAATTGCGCACAACGATGCCTTGGCAGTTTTTGAGGTACATGCCGGCGCCGTAGCGCAGCCATTCGTCCTGCTCGTTGTTGTGGTAGCTGAGCCAGTCGGAAAAATCTTCTCTTTCGCGCGTCGAGCGCAGCCGCGGGCGGTAGTTGTAGGAAAAATCACAGCCGTCGAGCGTCAGTCCGTCGGCCTCTTCTGCCAGCAGCGCGACCTTGAAGCCGCGCGCGCGCGCGTTGCGCAAGGTCACATTTTTTCCTTTAATCCGGATTGCCAGGCCGGTAAACAAATCCGGCCGCGTGCTATCCGCGTTGCTGCGCAAAATAGCTCCCTGAAAATCTACCTCGATACCATCGCCTTCAATGGTAATCAGTGCTTGTGCTGCGCCGGTTTCTACCGGCGGCAGGAAGCGCTGCGCGCTGTCGGCAGCCATCCGATAAGTTCCCGGTTTTATTTTGGCGCTTTTTCGAATAACCAGACCCGGACTCAGGGTAATCTGTTGGCCCTGCAGGGCCAAACCGCAGGACATAAAGAGCAGGAAAACGCAAATTCGTTGATTCATGCCGCAAAGATAGAAAAATGAAATATCGGAATTCGGATTGGGGATTGCGGATTTAGGCGATGGCGGCTCATTCCTTCCCATATTTTGTAAGAACCAACCCGCCATCGCCTAAATCCCCAATCCCCAATCCTCAATCAAACAGGGTTTTTTCCACCCGATGGCACAGTATATGTCCGATCAAAATATGCGCTTCCTGGATACGCGGCGTATCTTTTGAGGGTACATTGAGCAGAATTTGGCACAAATCGGCCATTTTTCCGCCGGTGGCGCCGGTCATGCCTACGATAATCATGCCTTGTGTTTTGGCTTTTTCGATGGCTTTGAGGATATTCGGTGAATTGCCGGAGGTGCTGATAGCCACGAGCACATCGCCGGGCCGGCCGGCTGCTTCGACCATGCGGGCATATACATCGTCATAGCCATAGTCATTGGCGACGGCTGTGACGTAGGAGCTGTTGACGTGGAGCGCCTCGGCGTAGAGTGGCGGCCGGTCGGTGTAGAAGCGGCCGGACAGTTCGGCAGCGAGGTGTTGCGCATCTGCTGCGCTGCCGCCATTGCCGCAGAAAAGCACTTTGCCGCCCGCGCGGAAGGTATCGGACCAGAGCGTCGCGACGGCCTCGATTCGCTCGAGGAAAACGTTGTCCTGCAGGATCGCCTGTTTGACGGCGATGCTGCTTTCAATGGATTGATTTATATCTGGATGGATCATGTGTTGCTGTGTTTGAACGATACCCGGGCGCTGCGTAGGCAACTGGTTGGACGCGCCGGATCAGTTTCCAGCAGTGGTTGGTAATCGGGCGGCAAAGTTCCGTTCTTTTTTGATAAAAATACACATCGTTTCGGGGAAACCCGGCTGATGGGGGCGATAAATGCACCGGATGGGGCGGCGGGCAAAAAAACAAACACGCCGGGCAGGCAGGCGGGAATACGGGCCGGAAGCGCTCAGGGATTTCGGATTTCGATGACCGTCCCGTCGCGGCCGAGTTCGACATGGGGCGGGAGCATTTTTTCCACCTCGCGGGCGAGGCCGAGATGGTGGCTGATATGGGTGATCCAGGCTTTTTCCGGATTGATCTGTTCAATCAGTTCGAGGGATTCCTGTAGGGAGAGGTGGGTGGGGTGGAATTTATGCTGCAGGGCATTGATGACGAGGTAGCGGACGCCGGCGATTTTGGCCATTTGATCGGGTTCGATGCTTTTTACATCGGTGAGATAGGCAAGTGGCCCGAACCGAAACCCAAGAATCGGCAAGCGGCCGTGCAGCACGCCGATGGGTTCCACCTGCACGCCGTCCAAATTAAAAGGCGTATTGGCGTCCAGGTTGTGCAGTTCGATGCGTGGCAGCCCGGGAAGCGGTTCGCCAAACACGTATGCGAAGCGGAGGCGCACATCGGCTGCGACCCTGGGCAGCGCGTACACCGACAGCGGGTGGCCGCTGCGGAAATTGAAGGGTCGGATATCGTCCAGACCGATCACATGGTCGTTGTGTTCGTGCGTAAGCAGAATAGCATCGAGATGTTTGACGCCGGTGCGGAGCATTTGCTGGCGCAGGTCGGGGCCGGCGTCAATGAGGATATTGGTTGGGCCTGCGCTTAGCAAGGCCGAGCTGCGCAGGCGTTTATCGCGAAGATCCTCGGAGGTGCATACCGGGCAGTCGCATCCGATAACGGGTACGCCTTGAGATGTGCCGGTGCCGAGGAGTGTGAGGGTCAAGGTAACCTAAGTAAATTAATTGGATAAAGCGGGTGGGGGACAGGATTTCAGGCGGTGGGCGTGTTGGATTGTTCTGCTTCCGTTTCAGCCTGGTGTTTTTTCCATTTTGCGATCAGGTCGAGGGCGGCCGGGCTTAGGGTATCGGGGTCGAATTGCAGGCCACTGAGGATTTCAAGCAGACAATTGATGCGCGCTTCCGTGTCAAAAAATTTATTGATGACCACGATTTTCCGTTCTTCTACCTTACAATAGCCACTTTGGAAATTGCCTTTTTCGTAGCGGACGGCATACGCTAATTCCTGAAACAGTTCTTCGAGTTTTTTTAAAGTGGTCTGATTGTAGCGCATAATCTTTTTACAAGGGCAACTTTTGGCGGTTGACAGATGTTATCGAACAAGCGCAGTATCTTTGCGGGTGCGCGTGCAAAAGTATCCAAAATTTCCCACTATGTTTTGTAGAATTACACTTCCGGTCTCTTTCTTTATTGTGTTTTTCATCCTGATTCAAAATGTGCAGGCACAGCGCGTGCAGCGCTTTCGGGCCGGGATCATCGCAGGCCTGACCGCCTCTCAAATTGACGGTGACGAATCTTACGGCTACAACAAGCTCGGATTACAAGCCGGTGTGCGCGCGGCCGCCATCCTGAGCAAGCGGGCGGAGGGCAGCATCGAGTTGTTGTTCGCGCAGCGCGGCGCGCGAAACGAGCTGGTTCCGAATAACATCAATCCGAATAATTTTTCACTTACGCTCAACTATGTGGAAGTGCCCCTGCAATTTCACTACAAGGATTGGTTTACGGATGACGACGAAGACGGTTTTTACCGCGTGGTTGTGAACGGCGGTATTTCCTATGGGCGCCTGATCAATTTTCGGGTGAACGACGACCTGAGTTTTATTGAAGTCGTAGCACCCTATGTGAACAAAAATGATTTCAACTATTTGCTGGGCGCAACAATTTATGCTAATCGCCATCTGGGCTTCACTATCCGCGCATCGCGCGGCATCGGATTCATTTACAATCCGGCAAAATGGGATACGCCGCCCTCGGCCAAAAAATGGTACAGCCACGCCCTCTATTTCCAGGCCGTCTATATGCTGTAATCGCCCCCAATCCCCAATTATAAGTTTTTTTCCATCGCCTGAATCATCCCGGACAAACAGCGCCTAATTATATGCGAAAAGCCGTTTTGGATATGGGAACGAATACCTTCCACCTCATGGTGGTGGAATGGGACGAAGCCGGCTCGTGGCGGCCGCTGCACCGAAATCGGGTATTTGTCAAATTAGCGGAAGCGGGCTTGCACCACATCGGCGATGCGGCTTTCGAGCGCGGTTTGCAGGCGATGCACGCCTTTCGCGCCGATCTGGACGCCTGGTCGCTGGATCCCGGGGAGGTGACTGCTTTTGGTACGGCGGCCCTGCGCAGCGCGGCCAACGCGCCGGAATTTATCCAAAAGGTGTACGATCAAACGGGTATGCGCGCCCAGGTTATATCCGGCGAGGAAGAGGCGCGCCTGATTTACCTCGGTGTCCGGCAGGCAACGCCTTGGCCTGCGCGCGCGCGCGTGCTGATCATGGATATCGGCGGCGGCAGCGTGGAATTTATTTTGGCGGATCGGCAGGAGATATTTTGGAAAAGGAGTTTCAATGTGGGCGTAGCGGTATTGCATCGTTTGTTTCACCGCAATGACCCGATTTCGGCGGTAGAGATTGCCGACATCGAGCATTTTTTAGAAACGGAACTGACGCCGCTTTGGGAGGTTTTGCACGTACAGCCTGCGACATGCCTGGTCGGCGCGGCCGGCGCGTTCGATACGATTGATTTATTTGCAATTGATCCGGCAACGAAGCCGCCGCTGTACGGCTATTTGCCTGCGCCCGCCTTCGATCCGGTATACCAGTTATTTATCCAATCCACCCGGACAGAAAGGCTTGACATGCCGCTGCTGGCGCCCGAGCGCCAGGAGATGATCGTGGCGGCGGTGGTGTTGATCCGATACGTTCTGCAACGGGCGGGCATACAGGAAATTTACACGTCCACGTACTCGATGAAAGAGGGGATGGTGGCGGACAGTCAGGTTGGCGGCTGATCCGGCGTTTAGCGCTTAAAACCGTCTGAAAACCCCAGTCGAGCTGAGGTTTTCAGGCGTTTCTTATTCACCGGCAAACACCGCAGCGATATACTCGCGGTTCATGCGGGCGATATTTTCCACAGAAATTTCTTTTGGACATTCAGCTTCGCAGGCCGTCACATTGGAGCACTTGCCGAAACCTTCTTTGTCCATTTGCGCCACCATATCCAAAACGCGCTGCCGGCGTTCTACCTGGCCTTGCGGGAGCAGGGCGAGGTGGCTCACCTTGGCGGAGGTGAAGAGCATGGCCGAGGCGTTGGGGCAGGCGGCCACACAAGCGCCGCAACCGATGCAGGCGGCCGCATCGAAGGCTTTTCCGGCGACGTCTTTGCCCACGGGGATATTGTTTGCATCCTGGGCTTGGCCCGTGTTGACGCTCACATACCCGCCGGACTGGATAATTCGGTCGAATGCCGAGCGATTTACCACCAGGTCTTTAATTACCGGAAACGCTTGGGCGCGGAACGGTTCGATCACGATGGTATCGCCGTCTTTATAATTGCGCATGTGCAACTGGCAGGTCGTCGTGCCTTTCATAGGGCCGTGCGGCCGTCCGTCTATGACCAGCGAGCAGGTGCCGCAGATCCCTTCGCGGCAGTCGTGCTCAAAGGCTACTGGTTCTTCGCGTTTGGCGATGAGTTGCTCGTTGAGGACGTCGAGCATCTCCAGGAAAGACATGTGTTCGTTCACATGATCCAGTTGGTATTGCACGAATTCGCCTTTGTATTTTCCGCCTTGACGCCAGATTTTGAGCGTCAATTTCATATCCTTGCTCATAGAAAAAGGAAGTAGTTACAGATTATTTATAAGATCGCTGGCTAACTTTTACCACTTCGTACTCCAGTTCTTCTTTGTGGAGTCCCGGTTCCTGTCCTTCGCCTTTCCATTCCCAAGCGGCGACGTACATGAATTTTTCGTCGTCGCGGAGCGCTTCGCCGTCTTCTGTCTGGAATTCTTCGCGGAAGTGGCCGCCGCAGGACTCGTTGCGGTGGAGGGCGTCGGTGCACATCAGTTCGCCGAGTTCCATAAAATCGGATACGCGCAGGGCTTTCTCGAGTTCCGGATTGTACTCATCGGTGCGACCGGGCACGAACACATCGCGGTAGAACTCGGCACGCAGTTCGCGGATTTCCCGGATTGCATCCTGGAGACCTTGTGCATTGCGCGCCATGCCGCATTTATCCCACATAATTTTACCCAGGCGGCGGTGGAAGCTTTCCACGCTTTGTTTGCCGCCGATCTGTATAATCTGTTGGATGCGGTCGGCCACCGCTTGTTCAGCAGCGTCGAATTCCGGCGTATTGGTTGAAATCGCGCCGGTACGAATATCCCGGCTGAGGTACGAGCCAATGGTATAAGGCAGCACGAAATAGCCATCGGCCAGTCCCTGCATCAGGGCCGAAGCGCCGAGGCGGTTGGCGCCGTGGTCGCTAAAATTCGCTTCGCCGGCAGCGTACAGGCCGGGCAGGGACGTCATCAGTTCATAGTCCACCCAAAGTCCGCCCATCGTGTAGTGCACGGCTGGGTAGATGCGCATGGGCACCTCGTATGGATTGTCGCCCGTGATCTTTTCGTACATTTCGAATAGGTTGCCATAGCGGGCGGACACCACGTCTTTGCCGAAGCGTTTGATGGCGTCGGCGAAGTCGAGATAAACGGCCAGTCCGGTAGAACCTACGCCGCGGCCTTCGTCGCACACTTGTTTTGCGGCGCGGCTGGCGATATCGCGGGGCACCAGGTTTCCGAATGCCGGGTATTTGCGTTCCAGGTAGTAGTCGCGGTCCTCCTCTGGTATTTGGCTGGGATGTTTTTTGCTGTCCTCGGCGCGTTTAGGCACCCAGCAGCGGCCGTCGTTGCGCAGCGATTCTGACATGAGTGTCAGTTTCGACTGATAATCGCCGGATACCGGGATGCAAGTGGGGTGTATTTGGGTGTAGCAGGGGTTGGCAAAGAACGCACCGCGGCGGTGCGCGCGCCAGGCGGCTGTGACGTTGCACATCATCGCATTGGTGCTCAGGTAGAACACGTTGCCGTATCCGCCGGTAGCCAGTACAACGGCGTGGGCGCTGTGGCGTTCCAGTTTGCCTGTGAGCAGGTTGCGGGCGATGATACCGCGGCATTTGCCGTCCACAGATACCACATCCAGCATTTCGTGCCGGTTGTACAGTTTGACTGTTCCCAGCGCGATTTGCCGGCTGAGGGCCTGATAGGCGCCGATCAGCAGTTGCTGGCCCGTTTGGCCGCGCGCGTAAAAAGTGCGCGACACCTGCGTGCCGCCGAACGAGCGGTTGTCGAGCAATCCGCCGTATTCGCGGGCAAAAGGCACCCCTTGCGCCACGCATTGGTCAATGATCAGGCGGGAGGCTTCTGCCAGTCGGTGTACATTGGCCTCGCGGGCGCGGTAGTCGCCGCCTTTGATTGTTTCATAGAAGAGCCGTTGTACCGAATCACCGTCGTTGCGGTAATTTTTGGCGGCGTTGATGCCACCTTGGGCAGCGATAGAGTGCGCGCGCCGCGGGCTGTCGTGGAAGGTAAAGACCTTGACGTTGTAGCCCAGTTCGCCCAGCGATGCAGCGGCGGAAGCGCCGGCCAGACCGCTGCCGACGATGATTACGTCTATCCGGCGTTTGTTGTTGGGCGAAACCAGCGGAACGGTGCTTTGGTAAGTCGTCCATTTATCGCGCATAGCCCCGCCGGGGATCTTGGAATCGAGCTTAGTTTCTTTTGCCATAGTATTACGAGCGGATTCGAGTCTATTTTAAATAGGTAACAACCGGGATCACTGCAAACAGCAAAGGCACAAGTATCGAGTAGGCCATGCCCAAGCCTTTGATGATCGGCGTATATTTTTTGTGATTCAGACCCAGCGTCTGGAAGCTGGACCAAAAGCCATGCCACAGGTGGTAGCCAACCACGGCCATGCTGATGACGTAAAACAGCACATAAGCAGGCTCTTTATACGTGGCTGTGACCAACGCGTACAAATCTTTTACCGGATGCGGATACGCATCATATTCGACGAACGGCACGGCGCCCCAGTGCATTTGAAACCAAAACTGGTACATGTGCAGTACGATGAAAATCAGGATAATGATACCCAGCCAGCCCATGTTCCGGGAAGCGCGTTCCGCTGGTCGCGCAAATTGAACGGCATACCGGGTATTGCCGCGCGCAGCGCGATTGCGGCTCCAAAGCAGCAGCCCTTGTACGGCATGCAGCAGGATGGAGAAATACAGCAAATAGGAGGTGGTCTTTATGAGCGGGTTGGTCGTCATAAAATAGGCGTAGGTATTGAACGCCTCGCCGCCATCGTCTTTAAGCAATTGTAGATTCCCAATCAGGTGGATAACCAGAAAAAGAATCAGGAAAATTCCCGTCAGGGCCATTACGGTCTTTTGGCCGAGCGAGGAGGTGAGGAAATTGGTAAGCCAGCTCATGTACTAAATGCAGATCATTTTATGTTTCCTGCCCTGTATTAACCAAGTGCGATCACCACAGGGCATAAATTCGTTCGTTCTAAAACCGCAACAAAATTAGATACGCAAACGCGGGCGCCCAATTTTAGTTGGACTAAAGAGAGACAGCAACTTTTATTTAGAATTTATCTAAAAAGGAGGCGGGCAAATAGGATCCGTCAAATCCGAACGGCAGCAAATCGCGGCTGCTTTCAAATACCCAAACAGGCCCTGTTTGGCCTTGCAGTACCAGCCGGATCGCTTGTTGGTTTTTGATTTCCGTTTCTGCCAACACCTGTCGGCACGCGCCACAAGGCGTTGCCGGGCGTTGGACGAGTTGAAGGTTGTTTTCCACGGTCACGGCTATTGCCCGCACCGGCGATTCCGGAAATTTTGAAATAGCGGCTGCCAACGCGGCGCGTTCAGCGCACAGGCACAGCGGATAGGAGGCGTTTTCATAGTTTGCGCCCTCCACGATTTCACCGTTTACGAGCAGGGCGGCCGCGCCCACGCGGAATCGGGAATAAGGGGAGTAGGAGAGCCGGAGCGCGTTTTTCGCGGATTCCAGCAGCAGCTGATCCTGCCCGGGTAAGTCGCCGGGCGATTCATATTGCAGATAGGCGATGTGCAATTGACGTTTTTCCATGTGCGGAGGATTTACCGGTGATTAAGAGCATGTCTAAAATTATATTTCTGGCTAATATGAAAGTCTTTTTCAGCCAACCTTCGTTCCTTTTTTTCGCCGTAATTAGTCCCATTACGCCTGCCAAAAGCGCCTTGTCTGGCTAAAAAATCTTTTTCATATTAGCAGAGAATATAATTTTAGACACGCTCTAAGAAAAGCCCGGATATTCCTGCGGGGAGTATCCGGGCTTGTGCTGTGCGCAATCGGTGGCCTTGGGCCCTGATCGGCGTCCGCCGCCGCCTCTGCGGTCACCGCCGCGTCCGCCGCCGCCGCCGCCGCCTCTGCGGTCGCCGCCATCGCCGCCTTCCTTGCGTTCGGGGCGTTCCCGTTCTACGTAACCTTCCGGTTTGGGCAGGAGCGCTTTGGCAGACAGGCGCATTTTACCGCTGCGTTGGTCTATTTCTACGATTTTGAACCGGACTTTATCGCCCAGTTTATATACGTCTTCTACGTTGTCTATGCGGCTGTAGCTGATTTCGGACACGTGCAGCAGGCCGCTTTTGTTGCCGAACTTCACGAAAACGCCATAAGGTTGGATTGTTTCCACTACACCTTCGTACTCGCCGTCCAATTCCGGAATGAACACGATATCCTGGATTTTGCCGTAGGCGGCGTCCAGCGCGGTTTTGTCCGGGCCGAAGATGGCCACGATACCGCCCTGTTCGTCTTCGTCAATCGAGATCGTTGTGCCGGTTTGGCGTTGCATTTCCTGGATAATTTTACCGCCCGGGCCGATGACTGCGCCGATGTAGTCGCGCGGAATACGGAATTCCACCATCCGCGGTGCGTGCGGTTTCAGGTCTTCGCGCGGTTCCGCAATGGCTTTGGCCATTTCTCCAAGAATGTGGATACGGCCTTCGCGGGCTTGCAGGAGCGCTTTTTCGAGCAATTCGTAGGGCATACCGTCAATTTTGATATCCATCTGCGTGCCGCAGATGCCCTTCGTGGTGCCCGTCACTTTGAAGTCCATATCGCCCAGCGCGTCCTCGTCGCCGAGGATATCCGACAGGATCGCGATCCGGCCTTTGTCGTCGGCGATGGCGCCCATGGCGATACCGGCGATGGGTGCTTTGATCGGCACGCCGCCGTCCATCAGCGCCATAGAGCCGGCGCAGACGGTTGCCATCGAAGAGGAGCCGTTGGACTCCAGGATGTCCGACACGATGCGCACGGTATAGGCAAATTCCTTTGGCATGAGTTTGCGGATCGAGCGGCCGGCCAGGTTGGCATGGCCGACTTCCCGGCGGCCGGGGCCGCGCATGGGTTTCACTTCGCCGGTGGAGTAGGGTGGGAAGTTGTAGTGCAGGATAAAACTATCGTCGTAGGAGCCCAGCGCATTGTCTATCAGTGCCTGATCCTGTTTGGTGCCAAGCGTCAGCGAGGTGAGCGATTGCGTTTCGCCGCGGTTGAAGATCGAAGAGCCGTGGGCGCTGGGCAGGAAATCCACTTCGCACCAGATTGGGCGGACTTCATCGGATTTACGGCCGTCGAGGCGTTTGCCTTCCGACAGTACGACATCGCGGATGATGTGTTTTTTGATTTTTTCGTAGTAGCGGTCGGCCGTGCCGCCCCATTCTTCCATGAACTCTTCGCCGAATTCCTCTTTAACGGTCGCAATCGTGGTTTTTTTCAATTCTTCCAGTCGGCTTCTGCGCGCGTGCTTGTCGCTGGCGCTGCGGGCGAGGGTGTAGATTTCTTCAGAAACCAGTGATTCTATCCGCATTTTCAGCGCCTCATTTTCCGGAACTTCCGGGAGCGGGCGTTTTACGAGTGCGCTTTCGCCGACGAGTTCGGCCAGGCGTTCCTGGGCTTCGATTTGCACCCGGATCACCTCGTGGGCAATCTTTAGCGCTTCGATCAGGTCGTGTTCCTGGCATTCATTCGCCTCGCCTTCCACCATGGTGATATCGCGTTTGGTAGCGGCGACGATGAAGTCCATGTCGGCATTTTTCAAATCCGTGCTGTTCGGGTTCACTACGAACTGGCCATTGATACGGGCCACGCGCACTTCCGAGAACAGCGCCTCCACGGGGATATCGCTCACGGCTACTGCTGCGGAGCAGGCCAGTCCGGCGAGCGCATCCGGCGTTGCGTCTTTGTCGGCGGAAATCAGGTTGATAATCACCTGCGTTTCGTTCATGTAGCCGTCGGGGAAGAGCGGGCGCAGGGCGCGATCCACCAGGCGGCTGATCAGGATTTCATAGTCGGACAGGCGCGCTTCGCGGCGGAAGAAGTTGCCGGGAATTCGGCCGGCTGCGGCGAATTTTTCCTGATAATCAACAGACAGCGGAAAAAACGGCTGTCCGGGTTTGGGTTCGGGGGCGCTGACGACCGTAGCCAGCAGCATCGTATTGCCCATGCGTACCAAGACGCTACCGTCGGCCTGTGTGGCCAGTTTTCCGGTTTCCAATACGACTTCTCTTCCATCGGGCAGGTGGAAGGAGGTACTTAGCGGGATTTGTTTTCCCATAGCATAAAATAATTTATGCCCCGGTGCGCCTTGTCGTTTTGCCGTGTAGCTTGTGTGTTCGGGCGGTTCGATCAAAAACCGAAAGCATCACACAAAGATGCCGGGAGCTTCCGTCGCCGGCGTCTTTGTGTGGGGGAAATATCTTTTTTCCCCGTTTTTGATCGGTCTCCGAGCCGGTTTCACAAACTGATACAGGGCGTTGACAGGCGAACAGGAGCGCGTTTACAATCTATCCGCAGGGGACTGCGGTTTTTTCTATACTTTGACTATAGCGCGGATCGGGGCGGAGGCAAATGGAAAGCCATTTTTCGGTCGCCGAAGCCGCGTGGCGGGTAGTCGGTAAAAAAAAGGGAGAGACCTTTGACCGGTCTCCCCCTTATCAGGTCTTTTATTTACGCAGACCAAGTTTTTCCAGCAGCGCGCGATATTTGAAAATATCTTTTTTCGAATAATAAGAAAGCAGGCGCTTCCGCTGGCCTACCATCGCCAACAGCGAGCGGCGGGTAGCATGGTCTTTGTGATTGGCGCGCAGATGTGCCGACAGGCTCTCGATGCGGTAGGTCAGCAGGGCAACCTGCACCTCTACGTTGCCAGTGTCTTTTTCGTTTTCACCGTATTGTTTTACGATGTCGGCGATTTTTGTTTTGTCGTAATAGACTGCCATTTTTTTAAATATAAAAATGAAAAGATAGCGACCAAAAGAGGACTTCAGCGGGTCAAACGGCAGTTTATGCCTATCCGTCCAAATTTAGCCGGCGCAAAATTACGGTAAAGTATTTGAAAAATAAAAATTAATGACACTTAAAATAATCGAAGGGTTCTAAACAGTCCAGACATTTAAACATTGCTTTGCAGGACGTAGAGCCGAACTGGGCGATCATTTCGGTGTTGGCGGATTGGCAGTGCGGGCAGCGCACGATGTGGCGTTCGCCCATAAGCGCCCTTTTGTCCAGGCTGCCTGTTTCGGGCGGTGCGATGCCGAATGCGCGCAATTTTTGGCGGCCTGCTTCCGACATCCAGTCGGTCGTCCAGGCCGGTTTCAATACGCTGATGACGCGCACCGCTTCGATGCCGGCTTCTTGCAGGGCGGCGCGAATATTGACTTCGATGGCGCTCATGGCCGGGCAGCCGCTGTAGGTGGGGGTGATTACAACTTCCAGGACGCCATCTTCCGCCACGCGAACGTCCCGCAGGATGCCCAAATCCCGAATGGTGAGCACAGGGATTTCCGGATCGCACACGGCGTCGAGGATCTCGGAGGCTTGGGAACGTAAGTCTTCGGGCATCAAGAACTTAGATATAAGTCGTTTGGTTTTTGTCGGTCAGAATCTCTTTGAGCTCTTTGAGAAACGCGTATTGTTCGGGCATAACTTTTTTCAACGCTTCCTTTACGGCTACAAAGGCGCCACTTTCCGTATCCGGGATCATTTCCCGGATTTTTTGCTTGGCCTTTTCTTTCGCCACGCGGTAATCCTCATAGATCAGCGCGCGCAGCGAGGGCAGTTCGTGCCAGTCGGCCTCCACGGCAATTGCTTTGCGTTGGGCGCCCTGTGCGTCCGTGACCGGTTCCAGTTCGATACAACACCGTTCTGCCAGGCGGGTGGAACCCAAATCATCCGTGTGCGGGGTTTTCCATTGATTTTCAGCCTGATTTTCATTTACCAGATAAACCTCGAGGCCTTTATCGCCTACGCGGTAAATGAAAAGATCTACTTTGTCTTGCGCTTGCATGCAGGTGTTGCGTAAAGGAAAATGAATAATCGGCGCGCCGATTACGGAGAAAAGAGAGGGTATAACACCAAAAACGGGGATTAGTTCAGACCCGGAGATTTTCCAGCAGGCTGTCAAAGTCGGATCGTACTTCTGGCCGGTTTCGGCTTGGTAGGTTTCGGCTGAGCGCCTTGCTCCTCTTCGAGGCGCAGCCGTTCTTCGGGCAACAGATCGCGCGGCGCGGCGCCGTCGTCAGCGGGAAAATCCGGGGTCTGATTGGGCTGAAAAAAACGGTTAAAGAAATCGTCGCCTTCAAAAAATTCGATGTTGGGCATCTTGCCGAAGGGCTGGGAGAAGAAAAAATTCAGTCCGCCGCCGCCATCCGGGAACGTAAAACTGGTGTCGAAGCGGAACTGAAAGCTGGTATCGGCCTCCAAGCCGAAGGGCATGCCGGATTTGGGCATCGCGTGCAGGCGGCGTTCCATTTCCTGAAATAAATCCTGAAATTGCCGCACCATATCTTCCGGCGATTGTGCGCCGGCTGCGCGCGCGGAGAGCAGCAGGACGAATGCAAGGATCAACCTGTTCATTGTTCAACTGTACGTTACGAATTTTTGCAGCGCAAAATTAGAGCATGTGTAAATTTATATTCTTTGCTAATATGAAAAGGATTTTTTAGCCAGACAAGGCGCTTTTTGCAGACGTAATGGGACTAATTACGGCGAAAAAAAGGAACGAAGTATGGTAAAAAAGACTTTCATATTAGCGAGAAATATAATTTTAGACATGCTCTTATTGAATCAAGGAGAAAATCCCGAATCGGCTCGAAGATTTTCCATGATCTTTGCGCCATGGAAGTAGCCATCATCGGCGGCGGCGCCGCCGGCTTTTTCGCCGCAATATCTTGTGCAGAAACGCATCCGGAAGCCAAAGTGTTCATTCTGGAGCGGGGAAATTCGACGCTCCAAAAAGTGAAAGTCAGCGGCGGCGGTCGCTGCAATGTCACCCATGCCTGCTTCGACGCCCGCGAGTTGGTGCGGAACTATCCGCGCGGCAGCCGGGAATTGCTGGGGCCTTTTATGCGTTTTGGGCCGACGCAAACCATTGAGTGGTTCGCTGCCCGTGGGGTGCGACTGAAAACGGAGGAGGATGGCCGAATGTTTCCCGTAACGGATGATTCCCAGACTATTATAGATTGCCTCGCGCGCGCGGCGGCGCGTGCCGGCGTGCGCGTGGAGACGAGTGTGCGCGTAGAGGGGCTGAGCCGCTCCGGCGATCGCTGGCAGATCCAAACCGCCGCCGGCAACCGCGCCGCCGACGCCGTTATCGTAACAACCGGCAGCAACGAACGTGTATGGGCTTGGCTGGCCGCATTGGGCCATCGAATCGTACCGCCTGCCCCCTCGCTGTTCACCTTTAATACCAAAGACATCCGGCTACGCGACCTGTCGGGCGTCTCCGCGCCCGCCGTGACGCTTACTATTCCGGCCCTCAAACTAACCGCAAGCGGGCCACTCCTGATCACCCACTGGGGACTCAGCGGCCCGGCGGTGTTGCGCTTGTCGGCCTGGGGCGCCCGGCAGTTGCAGGATTGCGGATACGCATTCGAACTCACGATCAACTGGACAGGCATGCGCCCGGCCGATGCGCTGGAAATACTAAAATCCGTGAAACAGAAATCCGCTCGCAAAACCCTGCGCGCGCACGCGCTCTTCGAACTGCCCACGCGCCTGTGGCAAAATCTGTGCGAAGCAGCCAACGTCCTGCCCGAACTCCGCTGGGCCGATGCAAACACCAAAACGCTGCAGCGACTGGCGGAGGAACTGGCAGCAGGCCGCTGGACAATCAACGGGAAAAGTACCTTTAAAGAAGAATTCGTGACTGCCGGCGGGGTAGATCTGAAAGAAATAGACTTTAAAACTTTTGCCAGTAAAATACAACCGAACTTGTACCTCGCCGGCGAAGTGCTGGACGTGGATGCGCTGACGGGCGGGTTTAACTTTCAGGCAGCCTGGACGGGCGGCTGGATCGCGGGGCGCCTGGGAGGGTAGTTCCCGCAGAACGCGCAGAATACGCGGAGAGGGTTCCCGCAGAATACGCGGAATATGCTGTTTTGGTCCTATTGCTGCGGATTCTGCGGGAGCCTTTTTTTGGCTTCATTCCACAGCAAGTCCATTTCTTGCAGGGTCATTTCCTGGAGTGGCCGGGGCGCGTTTTGTTCGATATACTCAAAGCGGGATTTGAATTTTCGATTGACCCGTTCGAGGGCGGTTTCGGGGTCAACCTGGATAAAGCGGGCGTAATTGACAAGGGAGAAGAGCACATCGCCGAACTCTTCTTCAATTTTATCCTGGGCGGACTGGCTGCGGATATTTTCCTGGAGTTCGCCGATTTCTTCCTCCACTTTTGCCCATACCTGTTCGATGTTTTCCCATTCGAAACCGACCTGTTTGGTTTTTTCCTGCATACGATAGGCTTTCACGAGGGCCGGGAGGCTGGTCGGCACGCCCTGGAGCAGGGATTTTTTTCCTTCTTTTAGTTTGAGTTGTTCCCAGTTTCGCTTGACGTCCGCTTCGTCGTGGACGCGCACATCCCCGTAAATATGCGGGTGGCGGGCGACGAGTTTGTCGCATACGGCGTGCAGGGCGTCTGCGATGTCGAAGGCGCCCTGCTCAGAAGCGATTTTGGCATAAAAAACCAGGTGGAGCATGAGGTCGCCAACTTCCTCCTTGATGCCGGGGAGGTCCTTGGACAAGATTGCGTCTGCCAGTTCGTAGGTTTCCTCAATGGTAAGATTGCGCAGCGATTCCAGCGTTTGTTTGCGATCCCAAGGGCACTGCTCCCGCAGTTCGTCCATGATGCGCAGCAAACGGCCGAAGGCCTCCAGTTTTTCCTGATAATGCTCCATAATTAGATTACACGCGTGCTTTGAACTTGCGGTTTAACTTTACACGCTTGTAAACTAGCGTACAATCGTAATGTCTCCTTTTAATAAAATAATTCGTCCGTCAATCATGAGTACCTCAGCGGTATAGACAAACACGGCCGGGGTGAGGGATTTGCCGTTGTTCGTACCGTCCCACCCGTGGGCTGGGTCGTTGGGTTGGAAGTTGTAATCTTCGAACACCATCGAACCCCAGCGGTCGAAGATGCGGAATGCTTTAATTTCCAGCACCTGATCGCCATCGGCGAAGATGAGCAAGCGGTCGTTTTCGCCGTCGCTGTCCCAGGGCGAGAACGCGTTGGGCACGTAAATCTTAGGTTCGCGATCCACGCGCACAATCACGCGGTCTTCTGCCTTGCAGCCTTCGCCGCTGATGAGCGTCACCTTGTATTCGGTGGAAAAGAAGGGACGCACGCCGGGTCTCAGCAGGCTCAGCAGGTCGTTTCCGCTGAAATGCAGGCCGTCCACCGGATCCCAGAGGATGGTATCAATCAAATTCAGCGGATAGCCGGCGGGCAATTGTGCGTTTAGAACAGTTGAGTCGCCGAGGGATAGCTGAATTTCGGGTACGATGGTGATTTGCGGATCGGGCGCTTGCGGCACGACCAGCGGTTTTTGGAACTCGCAGCCGTTGGCATCCTGGATGCGCAGGGTATAGGGGCCGGGCGCGATATCTTCGAAATCCAGTTCGGGGTGGAACGTATCGCCGCCGTCAATCGAATAAAGATAGGGCCCGTAACCGCCAGTTACTGCGATGAACGAGATAACGCCGTCATTGTCCAGGCAGGAAGGCGGATCAAGATCAAAAGTAAAGTTCGTGGGGACGTTCGCCTCGCGGGTGATCGTCACGGCGTCGGCGCGGGTGCAGCCGTTGGTTTGGTCGGTGACTACGAGGGTGTAAAGTCCGGGTTCGTCCACCACCGGACTGAGGGTAGCGCCGCCGGCGACGATGCGTCCGTTGGCAGTGCTCCAGGCATACGAATAATTTGTGCCGGTGGAACCGCTTCCCTGGAGTGTGGCCTCATTGTTCGAGCAAGTGAGCAGGAAGGTCGGGCCGGCTTCGGCGTTCGGCTGCTGGATATTCTGGTTGACAGAAACAAGCGCGGTGCTAGAGCAGCCATTAGCCGTGTTGCTAACCAAGAGCCGGTATTGACCGGGCGCAGTGGCTGTGGCGGTGATGGCGTTCGTGCTACCCTGCAGGACGCCATTGGCGGTGCTCCAGGAATAGGCAATATTAGCGCCGCCCTGGGAT
>JBEIDF010000014.1:0-35762 GCA_040383605.1 Lewinellaceae bacterium | reverse complement strand
TTTTTTTTTTTTTTTTCTTCCCACAACCACTCAACCATCACTGGTTGGTTTTTTTTTTTTAGCTCCCCAAACAACACCCCCCGCCCGGGAAGACAAAAAAGATTTCCAATATTACAAAGTACCCGCAACGGCATTAGCCGGCCGCTTAGTCGCCTGATATTGAACCGTTACTTTCTGAATCAGCGCAGGATCGTCCACGTGCAGGTTTTCTCCCAAAATAAAGGTATAAACCCCGCTGCGTGTAAAGACTTTCTGGTTCTCCGTAATGCCGTACGTGTAAGGATCCGCCCGCAGGGTTTGCGGATCAATCGTGATCTGTTTTTTCCCAATAAAATCTTCTCCGTTGATGAGCGGCTGCAAACCCTCGCTCGCATAGGCCTTCGGGAAAATCACATAGTAAAAATGGCCGCCCGGATCCGTAACGCCCAAATATTGCGCGTGCGGCGTCTTAAAGTTCAGGGTGAAGGTTTCGCCGAGATAGACCGTCGTCGAACCTGCCCACATACCGGCAGAAGACTTGCCCGCCGGAATTGGCTCGACCACGCTTTCCTGATCGGGCGCGGCTTCAACCGGCGCTTCAACCGGCGCTTCAACCGGCGCGCCATCGTAACGATTTGAATGCGTTGCGTGTGTATAAAAAGCGCCCGCGGCGGATAACAGTACAATCGAAATAAGAAAGGATGATTTCATAACAATCGGTTTTGATTACCTTATTATTGCATTAAAATATCGTGCCAATTTTGCGACCAACCGGCTTTTTTTAAAAAAAACATGGATAAAAAAACTTTTTTTCGATCCCGGCTCCTGTCGTGGCTGCACGAAAACAATCGCCCTTTGCCTTGGAAAGGAGAACAGGATCCGTATAAAATTTGGCTCTCAGAAATTATTTTACAACAAACACGGGTCGAGCAGGGCACGCCGTATTATTTGAAATTTATCGAACGCTTTCCCCGCGTTGGCGATCTCGCGCAGGCGCCGGAAACGGAAGTACTCAAACTCTGGGAGGGCCTGGGGTACTACACCCGAGCCCGAAATCTCCACGCCGCCGCACAATACATAGATCAAACGCTGGGCGGGCAATTCCCGGATACCTATACGGATATCCGGAACCTGAAAGGCGTTGGCGATTACACCGCCGCAGCCATCGCCTCCTTCGCTTTCGGACTGCCGTATGCCGTGGTGGACGGCAATGTGTTCCGCGTGCTCGCCCGCTTTTTCGGACTGGATGTCCCCACGGATACCGCAGCGGGCAAAAACGCCTTCCGCACGCTGGCACAGGAACTCCTCGATCCGGCACGCCCCGGCCTCTATAACCAGGCGATCATGGATTTCGGCGCCCTGCAATGCACACCGGCAAAACCCCACTGCGCAAGCTGCCCGCTGGCCGACTACTGCACCGCCAAAGCAGAAAATACCGCCCCGCTGCTGCCGGTAAAAAGCAAAGCACGGGCTAAACGGGAACGCCTGCTCCTGTACGGCGTATTTGATTTGCCTGATGCCAGTATCCTCATCCGCCGGCGAACCGGCAAGGATATCTGGCGCAACCTCTACGAATTTCCGGGTATCGAAACCGCGCCGCAACCCAAATCCGGATCCGATGCCGAATCCTGGGCCGCCCTGTTGTGGAACGGAACTCCCCCGCAGGGCATCGTGCCGCAGTCCGTATCCAAAACCTATAAACAAGTGCTGACCCACCAAATCGTACACGCCGTTTTTGTCCGGTTCCAAGTAGAAAAAAAAGCCCAAAAAACACTCCTGGAGTCCAATTTGGGCCAAAATTGCATCGAAATCAAACAAATTAAGTTAAAAAAAATATATCCGGTTCCACGGATTATTGACTGGTACTGGCAGGAAAAAGACGTATCTTTATCTTTGTTTTAAAACGTGAAATATTAACCTTCATTCAAACTTTTCACCAAAATCTTTTTTACCATGGTAAACAAAGTAACCCTGATCGGGCGGCTGGGCCAAGACCCCGAAATCCGTCACCTCGAAAATGGCGCCGTCGTCGCCAGATTCTCCCTGGCAACCAATGAATATTACAAAGACAAGGAGGGAAATCCGCAGGAAACTACCGAGTGGCACAATGTCGTCATCTGGCGGGAACAAGCGGAACGCGCCGAAAAAACGCTCAAAAAAGGCATGCTCTGCTATGTCGAAGGCAAAATTTCGTACCGGAAATACACCGGTCAAGACGGTGTGGAACGCAACATAACCGATATCGTAGCGAATTATTTCCGGGCCCTGGAACGCCGGGAAGGCGGCACAGACAATCGCTTCCCGACCGGTGAACCACAGGCCTTCGCCAGCCGAACGCAGTCGGGTACCTTGACCACGACGCCGGATACCGAACCGGTGTCGGCGAACGGAGAAGGCAGCGACGGACTGCCGTTCTAAAAGCGTGTCTAAAAGCGTGTCTGGGATTTGCTCGCTGAGTCAAAAACCGTTATTGACTCGGCGAGCAAATCCTGAACATACGCTCACTAATTGTATATCACCTGTTTGATCTATTATATGCTCTGGCTATTGTCGGGCCTCGCGCTCTATCTTCTGGTATTACTCGCCGAACGCGCCCTGGTGGATGTGTCGCCCCACGATATCGAACACCTGAAATCCATACCCAAAGCCTCGGCGGCGCGGGCCGTTCGGCTGGCGCGCGATCCGCGACCCGCACTCGGCGCGTTCCTGTTGGCGCGTGTCTGGCTAAAAATTCTGCTCGTCAGCTGGGCCGTGTACAAGCTCCTCCAGCCGGGCTGGTGGCATGACAACCCGCTGTCTCAAGCGCTGGGCGGATCGCAGACGCTCCCGGCCCAACTCACGCTGGCATCAGCCCTGGCCCTGGCCGCCGCCCTGTGCTTCCTGTTCGTGCGCAAATTGTCGGAAGGCAAATGGCTGCGCCTGCGCGCAGCTTGGCTGCTGCAAGCGCTCAGCGGATTTAGCTTCGCCTGGCTGTTTCTGTTCGGCTTGTTCGTGCGCCGCCTCAAATCGCCGGCGTCCGAAACAACCCGCCGGCCCGAAACGACACCGGACGGGCGCCCGGGGTTCGTCGCACCCGAAGAACGCGATCTCGATTTACTGAAAAGTATCGTAAAATTCAACGACGTCACCGTCAAACAAGTAATGCAACCCCGATCGCGGGTCGTAGCGCTCAATTTTCGAACGGATTTCCACGATGTGCTCCGCACCGTGCGGGATTCCGGCTTTTCCCGTATCCCGGTGTACGACGAAGACCTGGACAACGTCACCGGTATCCTTTTTGTAAAAGACCTGCTGGAGCATCTCGAACAACCGGAAAATTACGAATGGCAGGGCCTAATCCGAACAAACGCACTGCTCGTACCGGAATCAAAACGCATCAGCGAACTGCTGCGGGAATTCAAATCCGGAAAAATGCACCTCGCCATCGCCGTGGACGAATACGGCGGCAGCTCCGGCATCGTCACCATGGAGGATATCCTGGAGGAAATTACCGGGGAAATCCGCGACGAATTCGACGAAGAAAGCGAAGCGCCTTTTAGAAAACTCGATGACTTTACTTTCCTTTTCGAAGGTCAGGCACAACTCAACGATGTGTGCCGCATCACCGGACTGGCGCCCGACCTGTTTGAAGACGCCCGCGGAAATGCCGATACGCTCGCCGGACTGGTGCTGGAACTCAAAGGTGATATTCCCAAAACCGGCGCTGAACTGGCTTGGAATAATTTTGTTTTCACCGTGATGCTCGCCGACAATCGGCGAATCAAACAAATCAAACTGTCGCTTCCCCGCTAAGCGAACTACCCGCATTTGAAAAAAAATGCGTTAAAACGGAGATACATCGCCGATTCCGGTTTAGTTTTGCCCAACGGCATGGATGAACTGATTATTAAAGGAATATTTTTAGGCCTGACGCTCAGCTTTATGGTCGGCCCGCTGCTGTTTGCAATTCTGCAGGCCGGTATCGAGCGCGGTTTTCGGGCAGGACTGGCGCTGGCCGCCGGAATCTGGGCCAGCGACCTCGGCTTTATATTCATCGCGTATCGCAGCCTGGGCGCAATAGACGCGATTATCAGAGCCCCCAACTTCAAACTGCTGTCCGGCCTGATCGGCGGATTCGTTCTAATCGTTTTCGGCGCCACCAGCCTGATGCGAAAACCGGCCCCCTTCGTGGAAAAAGAAACAACCGCCGACCGCATGCTGGATCGCTTGGACGGACAGGAGCCGGCCGGCGTAGATCATAACTGGAAACGCTGGGGCTATATCGGTTACACTATTCGCGGCTTTCTACTCAATTCCATCAACCCATTCACCATTTTTTTCTGGCTGGGTATCTCCAGCGCAGTCGTGATACCTCACGGCTGGAATGCCGCAGAATCACTGCGCTTCTTTAGCGGACTGATCCTCGCGCTGGTTTTTACCGATGTGCTGAAAGCGTACGCATCGAAACGTATTCGGGAATTTTTAACCCCCGGACATATCGTCTGGGTCCATCGCGCCATCGGCGCCGGACTCATCCTTTTCGGCATCGGACTGGCCATCCGCGCAATGTAGTACCTTTGCCAAACCTAAATTCCGGTCAGGATTAGCAAAAACCCGGAAATTTTATCAGGTAATCCTGAAAACCCGGAAATTTGCGTGTTATTATACTTCCAAAAACCGTTCAACAAAAAACTGTAACAAATAAACCGGTCCTATCCGAACCAATCCAATGGTCATTGGAACGCAGAGGCGACCGACCACGCTGTTACCAAACATTTAAACATGAATCGTCTGATTATCGCTTTGCTCTTCTTCCTGGCCACCGCGCTTTCTGCCTACGGCCAAACCACCGCTTCCTGCTGGAAACCGGTAAATGGCTATACGCCCACGGCCGCCCACGCGCCGCAGCGTTTCGCCGCGTTTTCTTTAAATTCATCCGCACTCGCCGCCGCACTGCAGTCCGCTCCGCTGGAATACACCGAGGAGGCGCAGCAAACAACTGTCGAACTTGCCATTCCCGCCGCAAATGGCACACTGCGCTATTTCCACATCGTGGAGTCCCCGGTGCTGGCGCCGGAACTCGCCGCTAAGTACCCCGCCATCCGTACCTACGCCGGTACAAGCGATGACGGCTGGGCAATACGCCTCAGCGCCGGTTACAACGGCTTCCACGGCTTCTCCTGGTCGCCCGAAGGCGTACAGGAAATCCTGGCGCCGGCAGATAAAACGGCGGGCGAGGTGTATCTCGCCTACCGGAAGTCAGATTTGCCGCCGGGGGCCTTTGAAGCCGCATACTGCGGCACGCCGGACGATGCAGAAACGCTGCTCCACACTTTTTCCGAACAAGCCGGCGGCGGCGTAAGCGCCCGCAGCACCACCCCCGTCACGCTCAAGCGATTCCGACTGGCCGTGGCCACAACCGGCGAATACGCGCAGTTCCACGGCGGTACCAAACCGCTGGTCATGAGCGCCATCACCGTGGCCGTAAATTATGTAAACAGCGTCATGGAACGCGACTTCGGCGTCCGCATGGACCTGATCGCAAACAATGACACGCTGATCTATCTGGATAAAGATACGGATCCGTTTACTGGTAACCTCGACTCCTGGATCGGCCAAAACCACACGATCGTAAATCAAATCATCGGATCGGCCAATTACGATATCGGCCACGTACTCGCCGTGATCGTACCCGGCTCGCCCATCGCCGGCCTCGCCGGCGGCCGCGTCTGCTCCAGCTTCGGCAAAGGCCGGGGCGGCTCCTCCCTCGGCCAACCCGTTGGCGTCGGTTTCTATGACATCATCGCCCACGAAATGTGCCACCAACTGTCGGGTAGCCATACCTGGAACCAATGCACCGACGATATCGCCAACCAACTCGCGCCCGGCACCGCGTATGAACCCGGCAGCGGCTCTACCATCATGAGCTATGCGGGCGCCTGCGGCCCCAACAACGTCGTCAATAACAACGACTCTTACTTCCATGCCGCCTCGATCCGACAGGTCAATCTCTTCGTCTATGACGGCGACGGCCAAACCTGCGGCAGCCTGGATACCACGATCAACAACCAACCGGAGGTATCCATCCCACTCCAAAACGCCTTCCGGATCCCCATCAGCACGCCGTTCCGACTGACGGCGGAAGGCGCTGACCCCGACGGCGACCCTATCTCGTATTGCTGGGAACAATGGGACCTCGGTCCCTCATTACCCCTGGGAAGCTCTACGTTGACGATACCGATTTTCCGCTCCCGGCCGCCGACCACCAACCCAACCCGCATTTTCCCGCAACTCAGCACGATTGCCTCTAACCAGTCGAGCAGCACGGAAATCCTCCCCAACTACACCCGCCAACTCAATTTCCGCTGCACGGTGCGCGATAACCGGCCCGGATTCGGCGGCCAAACATGGGCAAATGTTCAGTTCTTTACCACGGATCAAGCCGGCCCCTTCCGCGTCAGCTATCCAAATTCCAGCGGACTGACCTGGCGCGCAGGCGAATTCCAAACCGTCACCTGGGATGTCGCTAATACCGATGCCGCACCTGTAAACTGCAAAACAGTCAATATCCGGATGAGTACCAACGGCGGACAATCGTTCCCCATCACCCTGGCCACCGGAGTACCCAATATCGGCCGTGCTTGCGTACAAGTCCCGAACGTAACCAGTACGCAAGTGCGCATCTGGATTGAAGCCGCCGACAATATCTTTTTTGATATCTCCAACTTCAACCTGGGCATCATACCGGCCAGTACGCCGGCTTTCTCACTCTGCCCCGGCACACTGGACGCCCAGGTATGCCTGCCGGAGACGTTTACCGTGCCCATCAGCACGGTCAGCCTCGCCGGTTTTGATACCCTGATCCAACTGAGCGTAAGCGGCCTGCCTGCCGGCGCAACAGCCAGCTTTAGCCAAAATCCCGTGACGCCCGGACAAGAATCCGTCCTCTCCGTCGCCTTCCCCGCCAACGCCGCAGAAGGTCAATTCAACCTCAATATCCAGGGAAGCGCCGGCGCCGGCACGGTTTCCGCGCAAACAAATATCACGCTCGTCTCTAACAATTTCAGCGCGATCGCCCTCACCGCCCCCGCAAACGGCGCAGAAGGCGTTTCACAATCGCCCACGCTGCGCTGGAATGGCTCGCCGGACGCCAACCGCTATGAAATCCAAATCGCCACCAACCCCTCCTTCGAATCGGCCGTCACGGTGTTCTCCAACACCAACGTGCTCGCCGACAGCCTGCAGGCCAGCGCACTGGAAAAAGGCGTAATCTATTATTGGCGTATCCGGCCGGTAAATGAATGCGGCCCAGGCATCTGGACCGAACCGTTCGTGTTCGGCACCGCCGTCCAAAGCTGCCTCACGTTTAATGCCGGCGATTTGCCGAAAACCATTTCCGGAAACGGAACGCCAACCGTGGAATCCAAAATTACCGTGGCCGCCGCCGGCGCCGTCAGCGACGTAAATGTCAAAAGCATCACCGGTAACCACACGTTCTTCAAAGACCTGGAGGCCCGCCTCGTAAGCCCGGGCGGCCAAACGGTGCTGCTTTTCAACAATATCTGCCCGCAGGTGGCGACCTTCAACATCGGATTCGATGATGCCGCTCCCGCCACGCTGAGCTGCCCGCCGCCCAATAACGGCGCGCAATTCAAACCGTTCGAGTCGCTGAGCGTCCTCAACGGCCAAAATGCCGCCGGCGAATGGACGCTGCGCGTGAAAGACAATGTCATTAGCTCCGGTGGCAGCCTGACCGGCTTCCAACTCGAACTGTGCTTCAACAGCGCCCTGAACACGCCCTACATCGTGAACAACAACGCGCTCACGCTGCCCGGCGGCACCAACGCTGCCATCACCTCCGATCTGCTGCTCACCCAGGACGCAGACAACACGGCAGACCAATTGGTCTATACCATCGTGACGCTCCCGCAATTCGGCCGACTGGAAAAGAACGGAAACGGCGGCGTCAATGTCGGCGATCAGTTCACACAAACAGAACTCAACAACGGCGCCATGCGCTTTTTCGACTACGGCAACAACGCCGGAACGGATAGCTTCCGCTTCGTCGTCACCGATGGCGCCGGCGGCTTCGCAAGCGGCGCTTTCCTGTTCAAACCGGTCGTCAGCGTACAGCAACCCGACACGCGGCCCGTATTCGAACTGTCGCCCAACCCGGCCGCCGAATATGTCCGCCTCTTCTTCCCGCAATCGCTCCCGAGCGACGCACAAGTCCGCCTATTCACCTTGGACGGCCGCCAAATCCGCAGCCTGGCCATCGGCGCCGGCAACACCGCCTGCACGATACCCGTACAGGAACTCCCACAAGGAATGTATATCATTCAGGTGGAAACCGGCCAAGGACGGTTTACCCGGAAGGTGGTGAAACAATAAGATATTCAGGATTCTTCCGCCGGGGCAAAACCAAAGTTTATTCTTGCCCCGGCGGAAAATCGCTAAAAAATACCGCCCGGTAACGAATGACGCGCTTTTTTGAAAAAGAAATTGTGTTTTGTAAAACAAACCGTTTTTTTGCAAAAAATGCAACCTGAAATACACCGACTGCATCGTTGAAACTAGCTAAAATTATGAAACACCTGCTCCTGCTCCCGTTCCTACTCCTGACCGCATGGCTGCCCGCACAACGCTTCTTTCAGCCGGTCACGGAATCTAACATCCAACTTCCGGAATCGGCTGAAAGAAAAATGATCCCCAACCAGTACCGGACTTACCGGCTGGATGTCGCCGGCCTCTCGGCTTTTCTGAGCCAAATCCCCATGGAGTTCACCGCAGCGGCGCAGGCAAAAACAGCCATCGTGGAATTCCCCTCCGCCAATGGCGCAATGGAGCGCTTCGCAGTCTGGAAAGTCCTGGCCGTCGAACCGGTCGTGTACGATCAACAACCCGAACTGCGCACCTTCGGCGGGGTTTCACTGGATAACCCCGGCAAAACGATCCGCGGTAGCGTAACGGTGCGCGGCTTCCAACTCCTGATCATGAAACCAGATATGGAAATCGAGTACATTGACCCGTATGCCGCCGGACAAACCGACTATTACATGGCCTATGACCGCCGGGACTATCCGGAAGCAATGCGATCCAAAGCGCCCGGCGCCTGGATTCCCTCGGACGATGCCGCGGAAACAGCGGATTTTCCCTATGTCCCCGCCGCCGAACAACGCAATTTGCTGCCGGAACTGGTGAATCTGCGCGTCTTCCGAATCGGTGTAGCCTGTACCGGCGAATTTTCCCAGGATCAGGGCGGCACGCTCGACCTGGCCTGGGCAGCCGTCATAGAAAAAACAAACCGCGTCAGCGCAATCTTCGAACGCGATATCGCCCTGCGCCTCCAACTGGTGGCCTCCAGTAAAGCCGCCACGTTCCTCAACCCCAGCACGGATCCTTTTGTGGGAACAACCGTGGACGCCTGGATGACGCAGGCCCCCACCGTACTCGCACAGTTTGTCGGCGAAAACAACTACGACGTCGGACACGTCTATGCCCGCTATCTGGGCGGCGCAGCAATCGGCGTCGCCGGCGGTATCGCCTGCGTCGGCAGCAAAGGAAGGGGTTGCTCGGCCGGATACGGCGACTATGGCGACGGATTCATCAGCGTAATCGGCCAAGAAATTGGCCACCAATTCAGCGCAGGCCATACCTGGAATCGCTGCGGCGGCGGTGGCGGCCGAGATGGCGGTGAAGCCTACGAACCCGGCAGCGGCACCACCATCATGTCGTACGCAGGCGCCTGCGGATCGGATAACGTGCAAAACTATACCGACCTGTACTACCACTCGGGCTCCATCGAAAAAATTCGCTTCTTCTATACGCTCGGCTCCGGCGTATGCGCCTCCTCAAACCCAACCGGCAATCACCGCCCGGAGGTCACCCTGCCCTATCAGGATAATTTCTTCATCCCCATCGGCACCCCCTTCGAACTCCGCGGCAGTGCCACCGACGCAGACGGCGACACGCTGTCTTATGTCTGGGAACAAGTGGATCTCGGCCCGGAATGCCCACTCGACTCGCCGCTCAGCTCCGCGCCGCTGTTCCGAACCCGCCCCCCCGGCCCAAATACCAACCGCTATTTCCCGCGCCTAAGCACGGTGCTCAACAATGGCTCCGACCTGACAGAACAACTCCCAACGATCAGCCGCGACCTGACTTTCCGGCTCGCAGCACGCGATAATAAGCCTGGCGCCGGCGGCGTGGGCTGGGCCGATGTGGCCTTC
This sequence comes from Lewinellaceae bacterium, assembly GCA_040383605.1. Lineage (GTDB taxonomy): Bacteria > Bacteroidota > Bacteroidia > Chitinophagales > Saprospiraceae > M3007. The sequence continues at coordinate 25,575 of JBEIDF010000014.1, read as the reverse complement.
CGCGCAACCGCAGACGCAGGCCCGTTCCTGGTGCTCGCTCCAAACGCAGCAAACGTATCCTGGAAGGTAGGCGAATATGTGAATATCACCTGGGATGTCGCTAATACAAACCAGGCGCCGGTCAATTGCAAAAAGGTCAATATCCGCCTCAGCACCGACGGCGGTCAAACCTACCCGGTCATGCTCGCCGAAAATGTGGAAAACGACGGCAGCCAACTCATCCAGGTACCGAATAACCTGAGCAATTCGGCCCGGGTGCGAATAGACGCTGCAGATAATGTGTTCTTCGACGTCTCCAACGCGAATTTTAAAATTATTGAACCCGCCACACCGCAACTCTCCCTCGGCCTCTCCAACGACGGCGGCAGCATCTGCCTGCCCAATGTGTTCCAATCTACCGTCCTCAGCGCCGGATTGCTCGGCTTCAACCAAGCCGTCGCGCTGGAACTGGTCGGCGACCTGCCGCCCGGCGCAACGGCCGAACTGAACCCAACAATCCTCCAACCCGGTCAAACCGCCCAACTCAGCGTCAACCTCGAAAATGTGCCGACTGGCGGCGATTTTTCCTTCTCCGTCCGGACAACCGCCGGCGGAAATACGCTGGTGCTTCCCATCAATTTGCACCTTACCCGCAACGATTTCTCCCAACTGGCACAACTCGCCCCAACCGATGGAACCACCGGATGGTTGAAAAACAATCAACTGGTGCTGCGCTGGAATACGGTGGAAGACGCCACGGCCTACGACCTGCAATTCGGCAAACACCCCGCTTTCAGCCCCGGCTCGCTGCTGGCCACCAAAACCGGCACAAGCGCCGATTCTTTCCTCCTGCCAATCGCCCTGGAAACAAACCAAATCTATTACTGGCGCATCCGACCCGTCAACGTCTGCGGCCCGCATCCCTGGCTCGATACCTATACGGTCGCAACCGAAACGGAAAGCTGCACAATATGGGCAGCCAACGACCTGCCTAAGTTCATCTCCGCGACCGGAACGCCTACCATCGAATCCAAAATCACCGTCAATGGCGGCAGCGCCATCAGCGATATTAATGTCAAAACGCTCGACGGCTACCACGAGTTTTTTAAAGACCTCGACGTCCGCCTCATCAGTCCGCAAGGAACAGAGCAACAACTGTTCGCCGCAAAATGCGGAAACTTCAACGGCTCCTTCAATTTTACGCTCGACGACGAAGCGCTCTACGGCTTCCCCTGCCCGCCGGCCAATAACGGAAACGCCTACCGACCGGTCAATCCGCTGAGCGTATTCGACGGCCAAAACCCCGTCGGCGTCTGGACGCTGCGCGTAAAAGATACCGAATACAGCTCCGGCGGCGCCATGGAGGCCTTCCGGATCGAATTCTGCTCCCCGATCGCGGCGAATCCGCCGTTCCTGGTGCGCAATGAAATTATGACGCTTGACCCCGGCGTAAATCAGACGGTGAGCGCCGATTTGCTGCTGGCAAACGACGTGGATAATACAGCCTCTGAACTCATTTTTACGCTCGTCAACACGCCCAAACACGGCCGCCTAGAAAAATACGGCGTCGAATTGAAACCGGGCAATACCTTTTCCCAGGCTGACCTGAACGCCAACGGGGTGCTGTATTTTAACTACGGCTTCCCCAATGGCGAAAAGGACTATTTCCGATTTACACTCACGGATGGCGACGGCGGCTTCCTGGGCACGCCGAAATTCGTGATGCAAACCTCCGAAGTGCTGTCCGCAAACGACCCGAATACCACCGCCCCCACCCTCCGCCTGGTTCCTAACCCGACCGCCGCCGCCGTGTGGCTGAGCCTCGCAACGCCCCCGGAACAAGGCCGCATCGCCGTATTCGATCCCGCAGGCCGACTCCTGCGCAGCCTCGAATGGCCCGCCGGCAACGAACAGGTGCGGGTGGACGTATCGGACTTGCCCCGCGGCTGGTATGTGGTGCAGGTGCAAACAAATAAAGGCGTGGCAACGCAAAAATTGGCGCGACAATAAATCCTCGGCTATGTCAAAAACGATTCTGCTCGCCGGAGGAACCGGACTCATCGGCAAACGCCTGCAAGTTTTGCTGCGCAAAAAAGGCTACTCGGTGCGCCTGCTGACGCGAAACCCAAAAAACAAGGGGGAGTACGGCTGGAACCCGCTGCAAAATAAAATAGACGACGAGGCCCTGCATGGAGTGGACGCCATCGTCAACCTGGCCGGGGAAGGCATCGCCGACGGTCGCTGGACGGCAGAACGCAAACGCCTGCTCGTCCGCAGCAGGGTGGAAAGTGCGCGCGTACTCCGCGAAGCCCTGCAGCGCGTCGGTGCGTATCCGGAAGTGTACGTATCCGCTTCCGCGCAAGGACTGTACGGCGATACCGGCGAAGAAATTATTTATGAAGACCATCCGCCCGGGCGACAAGGTTTTATGCCGGAATGTTGCGTCGCCTGGGAAACCGCCGCTGAAACCGTAGCCGCCCTCGGCATCCGCACGGTCGTGCTCCGCATCGGCATCGTACTGGCCCGCGAAGGCGGCGCCCTGGCCGAAATTATCAAGCCGCTGCGCCTGGGCGCCGGCGGATATTTTGCAGATGGAAAAGCCTGGTGGTCGTGGATCCACCGCGACGACCTCTGCGCGATGTGCCTCTGGGCCATCGAAAATCCGCAGGCCGCCGGCGCGTACAATGCCGTGGCGCCGCATCCCGTGCGCAATATCGAACTCGTGAAGGCAACCGCCAAAGCAATGAAACAACCCGCCCTCTTTGCACCCGCTCCGGCTTTCGTCCTGAAACTCGCCCTCGGCGAAATGGCCGCCGTCATCCTCAACAGCAACCGACTCTCGGCTGAAAAAATCCTGGCCGCCGGATTCCATTTTACATACCCCCAACTGGAACCGGCACTCGAGGAAATTTTTAAATCGAAAACCGTGGAAGTACAGTAAGCGCGACGAAGTAACAATATCCCAACTATCGCTTACTTTAGCGCAGTTTTTACCAACCGCGCTGCTCATGGCAAAATCTGTCAAATTTGATAAAAAAACCAAAAAATCGAAACCGGCTAAAAAATCAAAACCGCCGCGCGTGTCCTACCACCGCCGCCCGGAAGATCTGCAGCTCGACCTCTGGCAAATGGGGCTCCGAAAACAATTCGGCGAAGAAAACGAATTCCACGTCGCCAATACCGGTACGGATCCGATCTTCTCAGAATTTATCGTCTGGAATCCCGCTACGCAAAATAGCTATACGGTAACCCTGCGCACCGATTATCCCAAAAAAGGCCTGCCCAAACCAAACACGCCTACGCATATAGGCAATCGCTGCAACTGCCCGGATTTTAAAACAAACCGCCTGGGCCTATGCAAACATATCAGCGCCGCACTCTATCTCGCCCGCAAAAAAAGAGGCGCAAAAAAAATGCTCGCGGCAGGCTTCCGACCACCCCTGTCGGAAATATACGTGGACTACCGCAATGAACCCCAAATCAGGCTCTATATCGGCGCTGAACAAGAATCCAATCTGCTCAAATGGGCCGGAAAATGGTTCGATCCGGACGGGCTCCTCCCGGAAAAGCACGCGGAAGACTTCGAACAAATTCTGGAGGAAGCGCGCAAAATCGAACCCCAACTCCGATGCCAGGACGATGCGCTCGACCTGATCGCGCGCCTACGCGAAAACAACCGCAGAAAATCTATCCTCGCCAACACCATGCCGAAAGGCCCGGATAGCCCCGATCTGGACAGCCTGCTCAAGGTGCGGCTCTTCCCTTATCAAAAACGCGGCGTGTGGTTCGCCGCAAATGCCGGTCGCTGCCTGATCGCCGACGAAATGGGCCTCGGGAAAACCATCCAGGCCATCGGCGCCGCAGAGCTCCTGCGAAAACACATAGGCCTCCAGCGCGTGCTGGTGGTGTGCCCCACTTCGCTGAAATATCAGTGGAAATCAGAAATCGAAAAATTCACCAACGCCCAAGTCCTCGTCGTGGAGGGCATGCAACCCAAAAGAATCAGGCAGTACGAACTGGGCGAAGCGGTCTATTATATCGTCAGCTATAATACCATTTTGTATGACGCCGACCTGCTCGACATACTGGACGCCGACCTGCTCATAGCCGACGAAGCGCAACGCATCAAAAATTTTCGCACCAAGGTGTCCGTCCAATTGAAAAAAGTACAGACGCCCTACTGCTTCGTCCTGACCGGCACCCCACTCGAAAATAAAATGGAAGACCTCTACGCCCTGATGCAGTTCGTAGATCAATATAAACTGCCGCCGCTGTACCGCTTCCTCGACCGATACCAGATACTGGGCGATAACGGACAAGTCGTCGGCTACAAAAACCTGAAGGAAATTGGCGAAATACTCTCCGATTGCATGATCCGACGGGTAAAAAAAGAGGTGCTGCGCGATCTGCCGCTGCGCATGGACAAAATTCTGTTCGTGCCCATGACCAAACAACAGTCGGAAATCCACCACGAACTCGCAGACTCGGTAGCCCGGCTGGTCGCTAAGTGGCGCCGACAACATTTCCTGAGCGAAACGGATCGACGGATGCTCATCCTCTCCCTTTCGCAAATGCGCATGGTAGCCGATAGTACCTTTATCCTGGATCAAAAAACGCGCTTCGACACCAAGATCGCCGAACTGATGTATATCTTCGAAGAGGCGCTGGCCGATCCCGAACAAAAAATCGTAGTGTTCAGCCAATGGGAACGCATGACGCGCCTAGTCGCGCAGGAACTCGACGAACGCAAGATTGGTTACGCCTATCTGCACGGCGGCGTCCACAGCACCGCGCGCGCCGATTTGTTCGAGCGCTTCCGCGAAGACGAACAGTGCCGGATATTCCTGTCCACAGACGCCGGCGGCGTCGGCCTCAACCTCCAATCGGCCTCCTTGCTCATCAACTTGGACGTCCCCTGGAATCCTGCGATGCTGGAACAACGCGTCGGCCGTATCCACCGCATGGGACAGCGTAAAAATGTGCGCGTCATTAATATGGTGTCCTCGGGCAGTATCGAAGAACGGATGCTGGATATTTTGCAGTTCAAAAGCTCCATGGCGCAAGGCGTACTCGATCCCGACGGCGATGACACGATCTTTATGTCGGAATCCAAGTTTAAAAAATTCATGGAAAATGTGGAGTCGCTCACCGGCGAGGGCTGGCAGGCGCCGCCGACCGAAACGCCCGATCCCGCTACGCTCGACAGCGCCGACGAAATGAATCCGGCTCCCGAAAAACCCAGGCCCAAACCTGCCGAGCCCACAGCGCCGCCACCGCACGCCGCCGCTAAGCCCGCGCCACAAAAAAACCTACAACCAGCCGCCGCACAAAACCGCCTGCCCGCAGCCGCGCCAAGTACCCCGCAGGAATTGATCGAATCAGGCGTGTCGTTTTTTTCCGGATTGGCCCAAACGCTCAGCAGCCCGGAAAAAACGCAGGAACTCGTCCAGTCTATCCTCGCAACCGATGAAGAAACCGGCCAGACCTACCTCAAAATACCGGTTGAAAATGCCGCCGCAGTCGAAAATGCCGTAAAATTGCTCGGAGGGCTGCTGGCCGGCCTAGGCCGGTAAGCGCAGCCGGGCTGTAAGAGAGCCTGTCTAAAATTATATTTCTCGCTAATGTGAAAATCTTTTTCAGTAATACTTCGTTCCTTTTTTCGCCGTAATTAGTCCCATTACGCCTGCAAAAAGCGCCTTGTCTGGCTAAAAAACCCTTTTCATATTATCATAGAATACAATTTTAGACACGCTCTAATTACCAATTTTTATTTGCACCTGGTTAGCAGGTCGCCGAAGTGCCTGTTTTTGACTGCAAAATTTGAACAAACACTTTTGTTTTTTGGTCCCCGTTTTTGATGCGCAGCATCAGCGCCCACCGCTCACTTTCCAAGCATCTTGTACAACACCGGCGTCACAATCCTCGATAACAACGTAGAGGATATCAACCCGCCGATCAGGACGTAGGCCAGCGGAGAGTACAGCGGGTTTTCCTCAATAGCCAAGGGCAGCAGGCCGCCGATGGCCGTAAGCGATGTCAGCAGGATCGGCACAAAACGGATCTCGCCCGCTTCCTGGATGGCATCGTCCAACGCTTTGCCTTCGGCTCTTAACTGGTTGGTAAAGTCCACCAGCAAGATGGAGTTTTTTACTTCGATGCCCATCAGGGCGATGAGTCCGACGGCAACGGTGAAGGAAAAAGGATATCCGGTGGCCAACAACATCAACACGGCGCCGATGATCCCCAGGGGGATGACGGAGAGGACGATCAGGGTGCTGCGGATGGTTTTGAATTCCAGGAGCAGCACGGCCAGCAAACCGAAGATGGTAATCAGTACAATCGTACCCATGCCGCCGAATGAACGCTGCTTGGTTTCTTCTTCACCGCCAATCATGTAACTATAGCCGCGCGGGAGCGCCATGGCAGCCAATTGTTCCTTCAATTGGCTGTTGATATTTTCCGCAAAAAAACCGGTCTTCACAAAGGCGCTTACCATAGCATAACGCGTTTTGTTATAGTGGTTGATCTTATTGGGCGAGGGCTTGAAATCCAGCGCAGCCACTTGGTTCAAAGGCACAGCGGCGCCTGTAAAACTATGGATATACAAATCTTTTAACACCTCCAAGTCGGCGAAAGTACCGTGTTGGGGAAGTGATACCAGGATATTGTACGTTTCGCCGTCCTCCCGTGCGGTGAAACTGCCAACTTGCAGCCCGGCAATCGCCATGCGTACCATGCGATCAATCTCTGCCATGGGAATGCCCAAGACGGCGGCTTTTTCCTTGTTGATTCGGACGGCCAGATCGGTCTTGATGACGGCGATGGGGTTGTCCACGTACATAGTACCCGCTGTCGAACCGATCATGGACTCAACGCGTGCCGCCAACGCGCGGAGCGTGTCAAGGTTTTCGCCCTGTAACCGGATGGCGACCGGCGCTTCGACCGGCGGCCCCTGTTCGAAGTTTTTCACATTGATCACGGCGCCGGGAACATACCTGAATTGCGCGCGCAGGGTGTCAATGAGTGCCAATTTAATCTGCGGCGGGGTATTTTCCTGGAGTTGCACGAACACCTGGGCGTAGTCGGGACTTTCATTGCGGGAAACTACGTTGTAGTAGACCCTCGGATTGCCGCGCCCGGTATTGGAACTGTACCAGGTAATCCGGGCGGGGGCGTCGTTGCCGGGATATACGGATTTCGCGCCGGCAGGGTCTTTCCCGGCAGTCGGCAGCCGGCACTCGGGCGCCACATATCGTGCCAACACAGCCTCCACTTGCCGGGTAATACGGTCGGTCGCCTCCAGATTCGTACCCGGCGCCGTTTCGATGTCTATGTAAAACATGGGCCGCTCGCTGGCCGGAAACACAGCAAATCCGGCGCGGCCGGCTAATCCGAGCACACCCGCAAAAATAAGGCCCGTAACGCCCAGGCTCATTTTCGGATACTGCAAAGCCAAATGCAAAAGCCGAGCGTAGGATCGGGAGATAGCCCATTTCAGTCCGCGCAGAAAAATATTACCTTCCGGATTTTCGTGCTCTTTTAATAAACGGCTACTCAGAAAAGGCACAATCGTCAGCGAAACAAACAAGGATGCCAAGACGGTGGTCACCACCGCCATCGGCAAACTGCGGATGAAATCACCCGATGCCGCAGGCAGGAAGATCAGCGGCAGGAAAGCAAGGATCAGGGTGGCCGTACAGCCAATAACAGCCTGCCCGATCTGCCGGGTCGCCAGAATGGCGGCATCCCGCCGGGAATGCCCCTCCCGGAGCCGGCGCTCGATATTTTCCACCACCACGATACTGTCATCTACCAGAATACCCAACGCGATAATCAGTCCGACGATACTCAATTGGTTCAGGGAGTAACCGAGATTATCCAGTGCAAACAATCCAATGGCGATGCTCAGCGGAATAGAGATCATCACGACCAACGATGCCCGGATTCCGAGCGGCAGCAGGGTCAGTAGTACCAGCAAAATGGCGATGCCAAAATCTTTGGCAAAGCGGTTCAGACGCTTTTCCACAGCGTAGTTTTGGTCGAATACCTTCAGGTAGTCTATATTGGACGGCAATTTCTGCCGGAAGGCCTCCTGGGTTTGGTTGATCTGGGCGCCGACCTCCGAAATATTTTGCCCGTCTTTCATACGCGCCGTAACCAATACGCATCGCGCACCATTGACGCGGGCGATATGGCGGGGCTCTTCATACGCGTATTCCACCTGTGCAAGCGCGCTCAGGCGCAAAATTTTGCCGTTGTTCGCGTTAATGAGGGTATTCCGGATTTCCTCAATGCTTTCAAAGTCGCCGCTGGTTTCCACAAAAAACAAGCGATCTCCCACGTGCACTGAGCCGCCCGGTATGGAGACATTGTCGCTCTGCAAGGCGCCCAGCACGCGGTCAGCGGGGATACCCTCGGCAGCCATTTTGGGAATATTCAGGCTGATGCGCACCGCGCGATCAGGGTAACCATAGGTGTCAGCGCCTTTGATGCCGGGTATCTTTTCGAACGCCTCCTCCAAGTCTTCGGCTTGCCGGCGCATTTCAGCCCAAGAGGCTGTTTCACTCACTAACGCTGCTTGCAAAATGGCCACATCGGAGGCAGAGAATTTTTGTATCGAAATGCGATAAAGTTCCTGCGGCAACTCGGAGCGGATACTGTTGATCTCGCGTATGACCTCCTCATACTTTTTATCCTGGTTTTCTCCGTGTTTAAACTCAATGGTCAGCACCATAATACCGCTGGACGATTCCGAGCGCATGCGGTCAATATTCTCTAAGGCGCCCAAACGGGCCTCAATCTTATCCGTTACCTTGGCTTCAACCTCCGCCGGACTGGCGCCGGGAAAGATGATGACGACCGAAAAACCAGGCGGACTGAATTTGGGGTCTTCGGCACGCGGCATATTCAGCAGCGATCCGAGTCCCAATACCAGCACGCCCAGGAATATGATGAAGGTAAACTGGCTGTTTTTAACAGAAAATTCGGCGATTTTCATAGCAATGGATGTGTTTTCTGAAAGGGTTGCTTACTGTTTGATCGCCTTTTTTTGCTCGTTCAAATAGGGTGCGCCGCTGGTAATCACCTCCGGGATACTGTCCAGCCCGCCGCTTATTACGGCATGCGCGCCTTCTATAAAGGCGATTTCCACGGGAATCTTCCGCACGCTGGCGCCATCGGCGCCCAAAGTGAATACAAAGGCCTTGCTACCCTCACCTTCGATGATTGCCTCGATCGGGATCATGGGATAGCGACGCGCTTTGGGCGGTTGGATATCCACCGTGGCGAACATACCCGGCGCGAACCGGCGCCCCTGCGGCTGAATGCCGATTTCTACCGTGTAGAGTCCGTTGGCCGGATCGGCAGCCGGCGCCAGATCCCGTACGCGGCCGTTGAAAACAATTTCCGGGTAGGCGTCCAGATACACCCGAGCGGGCATGCCGATTTGCGTGCGCGCCCAGTCGCGATCACTGACAGCCACTTTGACAATCCAGTCGTTCGGGCCGGTTTCAAATAGCACGAAAACCGACGTGCCGGGCGCTGCGATTTCACCTTCACTCATCAGTTTCCGGATGATTTTCCCGCCCCGGGTGGCGCGTATTTCAGCGTATTGCTGGTTGAATTCGGCAATACGCGCACTTTCCCGCGCGATGTCCCGACCCGTGGTGGCATTTTGAAGCAGTTCCAGGGTGGCGCTGCTGTCGCGGTAAAGTCCTTCCACCCGCTGCAAGTCGCGTTCGGCTTTCAGGAGCGCCTGCCGCGCCTGCATGACCTGCGCGTCAATCTCCGTTTTATCCAGTTCGGCCAGCACCTGGCCAGGCCGAACCACATCGCCTTCGTCTGCAAGCATGCGGTGAATGACCCCGCCAATTTTGAACGATAGCCGTTGTTCGGCAGAGGAGGTCAGCATACCGGTCGCATGAATCGGCAGGCTTTTCTGAACAAATTCGACCGCGGCGGTGCGTACGGGAATACGTTCATCAACAGCGGAAGATTCCGTATCATCTGCCCGACTGGAGGGTTGATTGCCGCAACCGCCGGGCAGGAAGACCAGGGAAGCCAGGGCGAAACTGGACAGGAGAGCGGAGGGGAGCAGTTTTTTAAATGCGGTGTGCATGGATGGGTGGTAGCGTTGGTGGCAGCGAGGTGTGGAATTACAGGCCGGCGGCGCGGCGCAGGGCTGCTTCTTTTTGTAAAATTTGAATCCAGGCCAGGTTCGTTTGCAGCTGGGCGCCGGTGGCCCGGTTTTGGGCATCGAGGTATTCGAGGAGGAGTGCCTGGCCTGCTTTGTATTTGTTTTGGATGATCCGGAAGGCATCTTCGGCGGCTTGTCGGCCGGTGACAGACGATTGCCAGGCTATTTTTCCGGCCTCCAGCTCATTCCACGCCTGCATAACCTGCAGAGCGATTTGCCCGCGCGCTTCTTCTTCCTGAACTTGCAGTTTGTCGTTTTCCAGCCGGGCAATTTGTATTTTTTGTTTGTTTTGACCGCCTGTAAACAGATCGTACCGAAGTCCGGCCTGCACCAGCACATAAGCCTGTTCTCCGCTAAAACTATAACCGAAACCCTGGAAGCCGATTTGGCCGCCCAAATAAAGATCGGGTAATACCCGGTTGGCTTCCTGCAATCGCAACGCGGTGGCTGCAGCGGCCTGACCAGCCTCGAGCGCGCTGAGTTCTTGCCGGTTTTTTCCGGAATCGGCGACCAGTGTTTCCAGGTCGTAGGCTTTCAAGGCCGGTTGCAACAGGGCGGAATCCACCAGAACGGAGTCCTGCAAATTGCGGTTGAGCAGAAAGTTAAAGTACGCGCGCGCAGTTTTCTGCGCCGCCTGCAACTGCGCGATTTCCTGCTCCGCCCGGCTGCGCTCATATTGGGCGGCAGCCACGACCTCCCTGGTAGCCACGTTGTTTCGCACCAGGGATTCGTTGAAACGTACCAGCTCCTGCAGTATTTCCAGGGTGTTTTGCCAAATCGTTTCTGCTTGCAGGGCTTGCAGGTATTGCAGGTAAGCCCGGGTGATCTGGAAGCGGAGTTCCTGTTCGTAGGTTTCCTTGCGGGCGGCTTGCCCGGCAGCCAAATGTTCCTGTATTTGGCGGTTAAATTTCAGGTCGGCGTTAAAGAGGGGGTAGGAAATACCCACGTACGTTTCGTGAAAATCGTCGGGCAGAAATTGAATCTGCTGATTGGCCAAGACAGGAAACTGGTTGCTCTGCGTCAGCTGGTTCAAGGTGCTGTGGACGGGGTTCAGCAGATCACCGATCGGAAAATCAATCCGCCGGCCGCCGGCCGCACGGGTGTACGTGGCATTAAACTGCGCGACAGGGTAAAAAAGGCTCTTTGCCTGCCGTACGGCCTCCAGGCTGCGCTGCCAATCAATCTGCTGCTGTTGCAGGGCTAAATTATGGGACAGGCCCGTTTGAATGTAGTTCTCCAGAATCTGTGAAGAGACCTGGGCGCTCGTCAGGGCCGGTATTCCGGATACCAGCCAAATAATTGCCCGAACGATCAGCGAGTAGGTGCGCATGGAAAGGTTAATTAATTGCCCTGCAAATAACGCACTATCGCGAACTACTTAATAATTAATATCCTGTGAACTGTCGAAAATGGGGTTTGATTTGCACCATTTGCATGGTAAAAAAAGAACACGCTTACATGCCTTGTCCTAAGAGCGTGTCTAAAATAGGTTTACACAATAAGTAATAAGAGCATGTCTATAATTTTCGCGCCGAGTCAAAATGGCTGAAAGTAAGCCATTTTTGACTCGGCGCGAAAATTCTGGACCGTGTCTTATTTCGTCCGGATCATTTTCCGGGTACGCTCTTCGTTCGCTGTTTGTACGGAATAGTACAGTACGCCGCTTGTATTCCGAACCTTACCGGCGTCCACGCTAAACTGATTGTAGCCTTTCGCAAAATCCGCGCGCTGCTCGTACAAAAGCCTGCCCGCTTCGTCGCGAATGCGCAACGTAGCCGCTCCAGCCTCCGGTAAATAGAAACCAATGGCCGTGGCGTTCGCAAAGGGATTGGGCGCATTTTGGTACAGCTCAAAACCGAGGCCGTTGATTACCGGACCGGCCGGCGTGTGGAAACGCAAAGCAAGATCATACCGGGCGTCGTTGATATACGCCTCCGCCTTCGTGATGCTGCCCGAGAGCAACACTTTGTCCGATACCTGTCCGCCGGTTTTTGCACGCAGCCGGATAATAAACTCCGGACGTGCGTCGGCAGACACGGGCGCATGGAACGAAGTGGTAATCGCATTTTCAAACACCGCAAAATGCTCGCTGCCCATTCCGGCGCCCGGCTGGATGTCCACGACTTCCAAGCCGTCCAGGTTCAGCGTAAACTGATAGCCCGCCGCCGCTTCGGATGCGCGGAAATGCAAATCAAACGCCTCGCCAGGAACTACCGCGGCTCTTTCCAGTCCATGCACATCAAAAATCAGGACGCCCGCGCTGCGGTCGCTAGCATTGAATAGTCCGTTCGGAATCACCGAGTTATTAACGTCCCCGACCTTTACGCCCACAAAATGGTCGTCGCTGTGGCTCGCCTGCACATTGGCAACCGAAATAGATTCCGGCCACGGATTAACAAATGGGTTGTTGGGCTCCGAAAACACGAAGGATTGATCCACAAAACGCCAGGATTCGTTATTAGGCAGTTCTGTGTAAATCCCGAGAATCAATTTACGCAGTTCAACGATATCGAACGTCGTGATGGAATTCGACTTATTAGCATCCGCAGCAATCATTTTGTACGGACTGTCGAGGGGTTCCAATCCCAAAATATGCTTGGAAATAAGCACCAGATCGTAGGTAGTCACGCCATTGATCGGGTTGTCGTCTTTTGCCGGCGTCAAAACGTAGTCTGCAGCAAAAGGCAGGGCATTGGGAAACAGGAAGCCGCCGTCCGATCCGGACAATTGGAGCAGGCTAACCGGCGGCATAGCCGGGTGACTGCCCTGCAGGGAAATCTGGGCCTCTTCGACGCCGTCCTGGATTTCCGTTTTCAAGGCGCCGGCAACACTCACCGGCTGCACGCTGCAAAAATCGTTCGGGTCTTGCACGATCACATAGGTCTCACAGTAATCGGCGTTGTCGCCCTTATCTTTTGACCAAAGTTGCACCAGTTGGGCGCCGACCTGCGTGCAACCGAAGTTCACGCTCGTGATCGGGTTTCCAAGCGCGTCCACCGGAAAATCGCCGGAACTCTGATCCGTCGGGATGATGGCGATTTGCAGTTGGTTCACCGGCGTGCAGTTATCCTCGGTGTATTGCAGGAAGTCGCTCGCGTAGAGCGTCACCATACCGGTGGGCATGATGTTGACGCTGAGACCGTTCAGGCATACCACCGTGGGCGATTTGCAGTCTTCGACAATGATCTCCCGCTCGCATACGATTTCGTTTCCGCAACCGTCGCTGGCGATCCACTTGATTTTGTGGTTGCCAAAGGGCAATAGCGGTTGTACGAATGAGTTGGGATTTTGGGTGGTATTCCACCGGAGCGAACCGGTTTTTAAATTGCCATTAACGGTTGTTTGCAGCGCAAAACGGTATTTCTGATTATCTGGCACGGCCCGGTTATCAAAAATCCTGGGTTCGCCGCCGGCGTAGTTCGGATTGGCCGCGTTGCCAAAATTGACGGTTCCCGGCGCCGGCGGATTCGTGCTGCTAATCGCCGTCTCCATCGTGCCGTTTCCATCTAAATCGAGGAAGAGGATATAACGCAGGTCAATATTAGCGCCGGAACAAGAGTCGGTTCCAACCATGGAAATATCGCTGGGCGCTTCGCATAGATCGTGTTTCGTGTGTACCGGATCCCACCAGTAGTTGGCATTCCAGAATTCCGGGCTGTTTGACGGGTTAATACACAACGTAAGCGGCATCGCAGAACAGTCGAGTTTGGGCGCTTGGGTATCAATGATTTTGATAATCTGTTTATAGCGGAAGCCGTTATTGGCGCTGATCGGCGGAATGTTGGCCGCCGGATTGCCCGTATAGTATTGCGTAAAATTGTGCGGCGTCTGACCCGGCGACAGGGCTACCGGAAGGGACGTCCAGGGCGCGGTAGCACCCGGCGCAGACACAATCGGGCCGGGCAGGTTCGACGGGTGGTTGGCCGTCGCATTCGGGTTCGGATTGGGCACGGTGACGAGCGGCAGGTTCGGATCGAAGGTACACCAGTTGATGATTTGCCAGCTCCGTTCGATTTTAAAGCAGGCGTCCGGTACCACCGTAAAGGTTTCATCGGTAAACGAAACGGCGAGCAACTCGCAGTCTTCTCCAAAGAATACCGGCTCGCCGTAGTTGCCGCTGCCGTCGCATTGCGTCACAATCACGTCGTTCGGGAAGCGCACATAGTAATCTTGTTCATAATTAACCACGATCCGGTGGGTGCACTGACTGGAGTTGGCCTGGCAGTCGAACGCACGGAAAGTGCGCGTGATGGTGCCCTTATTACATAGCGTATCAAAGAGGCTGTAATTGACGGTGGTTGTCACCGTGTCCACGCAGCAGTTGTCCGTGGCCGCGCCGGCGCCGTAGGCCCAGAGGCTGGGATCAAAGTTTTCGCAGGAAACAGTGACGTTGGACGGCGCCTGGCAGACGGGCTTGATCTTGTCGTCCACATACACCTGCACCATGCAGTCGTTGGCCTGCAATTCCTGGAAGGAGGTGCTGACGGGGCCGGCAGGTACCGCCACATCGTAGGCTCGGAAGACCACCATGATCGTATCGCCGAGATCGTCGCAGCAGAACCGCACCTGATCGTCGAATTCTGCGGCCGACTGGCAGTCGTTGGCATTCATACGCCGGGCCTTGAAAACAACCGGCGAGCAGTTGTCGTACGAACCGTCGTCGAAGGTAGAGGCGTTGACCAAAATTTCACCGTTTACGCCAAGCGAAACCTGGGTGATTTCGTCGCAAACGGCGACAGGTTGTGTCAGATCAGCTACTGTTATATTAAAGGTGCAGGATCGCGTGTTTCCACAGTCGTCGGTAACGAGGTACCGCATCGCCGTGAGACCCAGCGGCAAATCGTTAGCAAAGCCCAGCACGCCGAGGGTATCGGGCGCCCAGACATTATTTCCGGGGAAATTGGCCAGCGTGCCGTGCAGGGTGTACGTGATTCCGCCCACGGTGTACTCCGCGCGAATGGAGTCAATCCGGGAACAGGCGTCCTCAATGATCACATCCGGCAAGTCCAAATCGCGTTCACAATCAAACGGATTGGTGCTCACGGTGACATTTTGCGGGCACTGAACAGTCGGCCCCTGCGTATCCACCACTTTGATTACCTGGGTATGATACACCGGATTCGGATTCGGCGGCATCGGATTGGTCGGCAAACACCAGTCGTACACCGTCCAGGTGCGCACAATCGTATAGGAGCCGTCGCAGATTTTCAAGCGCTGATCTGCATACACCGTTTGCAGCTCGCAATGGCCATTATTCGGGAAGAGGTCGAATTTTTTACCAAATTCTATCAAATAGGGCGTGCCCGTGCTTACCGGACTGATATCCGGGCTGCCGCAGGATAGCGTCACGTCGGCCGGCAGCAGCACATTTTGGACGTTTCGGCGCTTCAGGTACAGGAATTGCGTGCACTGCGACAGGTTTCCGGAAGCGTCCGTGGCTGTCCAGACCCGGCGGACGTATGCGCTCACATTTTGCACGCCGTTGATAGAGCCCGTGCAGCCGAGATCAAACCAGGTATCCGCGTAGTGCAGCGTGTAGTTGGAGCAGTTCTCTTCGACCTGCGGGAATGCGCCGCTGATATTGAGCACTGTGCTGAGATAGTTGGGCGTAAAGTCCTCGATTACGCAGGACAGATCGAGATTCGGGCAGGTGAGGGTGGGCGGGAGTTTGTCTTCGATGACAATCGTTCCCCAGCAGGTATTGCCGCTGACGAGGTGCTTGAGGGTCACTTTAAGGGTTTGGCCCAAGTTGGCGCCCGTCACCGTGTTGCCGTAATTGGTAACCCCGTTGAGCGAGGTGATGGTCACGGTGTAGTCGTCGAAACAGCCGTACGAGCCCTCAAGGATCATGTCCGGCGTTACCTCTACATTGCAGTCTTCATCCAGGGATATCTGCACCAAGTCGTTGCAGCTGATGGTGCTCGGGGTTGCAACCACCTGGACGATCTGGCGGATGGAAATTTGACAGCCGGGGTCATCGGGGCCTGCGGCTTTGGGCGTTCCGCCGTTTACGGAATACTCGATGATATACTGCCCGACGCCTGCGCCAGGGTTGAATTCCGTAGCAGGCGCGCCGTTTACTTTAAAGCCGGCGCTGACGATATTGGCGTCGCCGGGATTGGCAGTAAGCGTCACCGGATCGGAGTACAAACAGAAAGGGCCACTCAGGTCTGCGGTGATGACCGGATTCGGATAGGCGCATTTATTGCTGATGATCAGAATTTCGCCCTGTTGGCTGCGCGCGGTAAGGCTGTAACCCAGGTCGTCCACATGCAGTCCCTGCAGGAAATAGTCGCCGCTGCCGGCCGGCGATTCCGTGAAGGTTGCGCCCGGCGCAATGGGAACAGGAATGCCCGGCGGAGCGGGACTGTTATCGGCGAACAGGCCGTTTACCTGCGTCAGTGTCCATATTTTTCCAGTCAGCGATTTGATATAAATACGGTCGCTGAACTGGCCGTTGCTCAGGTTAGTCGCGTTGTTTTTGCACACGCAGGGATCGGCAATCGAAATTTCCGGAATACACCGGTTGAATGCCGGCACATTAATTTGCGTGTTGCACACGCCGATATTGCCGCACTGATCCTGCACCCGCAGGGTGAAGGGGACGGAAGCGCCGGCATTGTTGCAGTTGATGGTGACGGAATTGGGCAGCAAACTCAGGCTGCTGCTGCAATTATCCGTGGCGGAATAAGAAAATGCTGTTTCGTTCACCGTCACCATGCCGTCCAGATCAAGATTGACCGTGATTGGCTGGCAAGTCACCACCGGCGGCGTGTTGTCGAGGATCGAAATGACCTGCACGTGCGTGGCCGCGTTGCCGCAGCCGTCGCTCACCGTCCAGGTGCGGGTGATGGTGCTGTCGTTCGGACAAGGGCTTGGGATTGCGGCTACACTTTGGCTGAAGGAAACCATCAGGCCGACCGGCATCGCGATGAAACTTTGTCCGGGATTGATCGTGCCGGGCGATTCAGGCGCCGGGGCGTTCCATACAAAATCTGCGTACTGACCACCGGTGCCGCTGAGTCGGAGGGAGGTGCCCACCGGGTTCATACCGTCTTCCTGGACGCCGATATCGGTCGAGACAATGCCGTTCGCCGGGCCGCCTACTGCCGTAAAAACACCTTCGTAACTCAGGAACTGAACCACCATGCCGCCGCGCACCAACGCCACGCCGTCGGGCGAACCGTTTTGCAGGCCGTTGACCGGGAAGCTGAAAGATACCGCGCCGTAGCCGTTACTTTCGTTGTCTATCACGCCGGAGAGTGGAAGCGAACCATAAGTGCCGCCGCCCGTGCCGTTGTATAGGAAAAGGGTGTAATTGGAGAGGTTGGTTCCGGACGTGCCGGCAACCTCGATAAACTCATTTACGTCGGTACCAAGATTATCGTAGTGGATCTCGTTGATCCAAACGATTTCGTCACCGGCGCCGTCGTCGCAGTTGTCCGTGGCGAGCAGGGTAGCCGGGGGCGGTATAGGCGAATTGCAGCTGATCGTGATATTCGGCGGGAGGGGCGGCACGAAAGCGGGCGCCGCGCCGTCCAGCAAACTGATGGTCTGCATATAGCTGGCAGAATTGCCGCAGGCGTCCGTGGCGGTCCACATACGCTTGTAAATCATCTCGCCGGGGCAGGCGCCCATCATCGAAGACTCCGTCAGCACCGCAATGATCGTACCCGGCAGGGGATTGATCGTTTGGCCGCTGTTGAGCGTATTGGGTGAAGCCGTCGTTGGGCCAATCCAGGTGAAGTTGCCGTATTGCTGGCCCGTACCGGTCAGTTGAACCGAGGTGCCGACCGGATTTGCGCCGTCTTCCAGCACACCGATATCCTGGGAAACGAAGCCGGCAGCCGGGCCGTTCGTGGCCGTGAAGACGCCTTCATAGGACAAAAACTGCACCACGGTGTTGGGCAGTCTGATCAACGCGACGCCATCGGGCGCGCCATTCTGGATACCATTCGCCGGATAGGTAAAGGCAACGGCGCCGAAGCCGTTTCCTTCGTTGTCAATCGTGCCGGTGAGGTTGGTGGTGCCGTACTCCACCCCGCCGTTGCCGTTGTACAGCACCAGCGCGTACTGGGTGAGGTCTATTCCGGCTGTGCCGGCAACTTCGATGAATTCGTTGACATCGGAGCCTACATTGTCGTAGTGGATTTCATTGATAAAGATCACCGGCGGAACTTGTCCGGGATCGCAGTTGTCCGAGGCCGTCACTTGCGGCGCTTGGGGAAGCATGGCGTCGCAGCTCAGCGTAACATTGGCCGGTAGCGGTTGATTGAACACCGGCGCGGTGTTGTCGCGCACGGTGACCGTCTGCGTGTGCACGGCCGTATTGCCGGCGTCGTCGGTAGCTACCCAGGTGCGGGTGATTGTGGCGTTTTGCGGACAGCTCCCCGGCGTCGTGACGCTCGTGAAGGTAACCGTAACATCATTGTCGCAGTTGTCGCTGGCGGTCAGCACCGCCGGGGGCGGTACGGGCGCGTTGCAGCTGACGGTGATATTAGCCGGCAGCGGATTTTGGTTGAAGACAGGCGGTTGCACGTCCTGCGCCACCGGCACCGTAGCGGTGGCAGTAGCGGAGCAGCTGCCATTGTCCGTGACCGTGACGGCGTATCCGCCGCCGGGCAGGTTGTTAAACAACCCGGTCGTATTGCTCGCGCCGTTGCTCAGCGTGTAAGTATAAGGCGCCACGCCATTGGAGGCGGTGAACTGAATGGCGCCCGGCCCGTTGCAGGTGGCCGGGGTAATATTCGTGCTGATGGAAATGCTGCAATTGCAGCCCGGCGGAAGCGTCAGCGTAAACGAGGCGGTCGCCGTGCAGCCGGCCCCGTCTGTCACCGTCACCGCATACGTTCCAGCCGCAAGGCCGCTCTGGTCTTCGCTTGCCGGATTGACGCCCGGGCCGGTCCAGGAATAGGTATAAGGCGCCACTCCGTTGCTTGCCGTGAGGTTGATGGCGCCGTTGTTGTTCGCGCAGGTAGGCTGCGTAACCACGCCGCTTGCGGACACATTACAGCTGAGTGTGCCCGTGATCGAGATATTATCTACACCCACCCATTCGTCGTTACCGACGGCGTTGGTCGTGATGATACGCAGTTGAACTTCCGCCTGATTGTTCGCTGCTGCGGGCAGCACCACGCTGATGGGCGTGACCAACGTATCCGCGTTCGCGGTTGTTGCATCGGCGATAAAGCCGGCAGGCAGGTTGATGAAGTTTCCGCTGTTGCCGATGCGGTATTGGAGCGCCACCTGCTGCACCGCGTTGTCAGCTGAGCCGTCTATGTCGCGGACGAGGTAGTTTACCGTAATATTCGTACGGCTGAGCGTATTAATCGAAATACGCAGATACGGCGCGTCTGCCGTGCCGGAGCCTTGCAGCGCCACCACCGGGTTGGCGATACCGTCGAATTCCGTGACGCCGCCCGCGCTATTGGTGCTTGGATTGTTTTGATTGGCGTTGACATCCACCACGCCCGGATTATCCGGGCCCAACACGGTCTGCGGATCCACGCCCGTGGCCGTCACCAAATCATCGCCCCGGAAGCCAATGATGCCCGGAACACCCGTCCACACGTCGTTGACGGTAATCAGATTAATGTTCGACCAGTTCTGTGAAAATGGCAGCGTCTGCGGGGTCTGCGCTCGCGCCTGCGTAAACGCAAACAATAGACAAAGACCCGCGATTGCCGGTCTGAATAAATAGCAAGACGACCCAGGCGTTCCCCCCTGTGTAGAGATTAAATTCATGAGTGATGCAATATTAAAATAGTAACCACTCAATCGCTCGCCACCTGATCTAAAAAACCTGTTTGCCCCGTTTAACCGAAATTTTGCGATGAAAAACGCTTGTTCAGGTTGAAGGTAGATTTTTAAATACGCGGACGCGCCCGGTTGAGATGTTACCGGTAAAAACTTTACCAAAGGTAAGCTATTTAATTTTACACAAAAAAGCTAAGTTTTTACATTAAGAATAAGTTTTTTATTTAAAAACCTGTTATTGAACAATTTTTAATTTTATTAAGTTTTTTGTATTACTGAAAAAAATGGTTTTGCTGCGTCGAAACGGTTGTTTTTCAGAGCGTATAGGCGATTTTCCGACAGGAACCGGAAAATCCCAGCCGCGCGCGCACTAAATTTGCGGCAGGTTCGCAAAAAGCGCGCCCAAACCATGTATGCGCATTTTATACTTCATTATTTTTGGCAGCTTATCGCTCGCCTGGGCCTGCGTGCCGCCGGAAGTCGGCGCGCGCCGGGATAAGAACAAGATTCAGGTGGACTTGAGCGACCCGCAGGTGCAGCAGTTGTTCCAATTTCGGGATGAGCGCCGGGCGGACAGCCTGAAAGTCTATTCAAAAGATCCGGACGCGACGCTCCGGTATGTAGCAGCCCTTGCATTTGCCTCTTTTGGCGACAGCACGGCGGTGGACGCACTCGCGCCGCTATTAGACGATCCGGTGGACGAGGTCCGCGTAGCAGCGGCTTTTTCCCTGGGACAAACCCGGTCGCCAAAGGCGGTTCCTTTGTTGATCAAAGCCTTCGAACGGGAGGACTCGCTGTCGGACTACCAGCGCTTCAACGCCGTGGTATTGGAGGCCATAGGTAAATGCGGCAATGCAGAAGACCTGCGCAATATAGCAACCGTAACAACCTACCAGCCGACCGATACGCTGCTGCTGGAAGGCCAATGCCGGGCGATTTACCGTTTCGGCTTGCGGCATATTGTAGATACCGCGGCGACAACGCGCATGATCGCCTACCTCGTCGAGGAGCGCCTACCCCACCCGGCGCGCCTGATCGCAGCGCACTACCTGGCGCAGGTAGAAGAAGTGACGCCGGACAGCCTCCAGTCGGTCCGAATCGCGGCAGCGTATGTCCGATCCGGCAACCCGGAAGTCCGGATGGCGCTGGCAACCGCGCTCGGAAAATCAGCCTCCAAACCCGCGTTCGCCATCCTCTCCAAGGTCATCCAAACGGAGCGAGACTGGCGGGTGCAGTGCAACCTGATCCAGGCGCTCGGCAAGTTTGAATACGACACGGTGCGCAACCTGGTGTTGCCCTTTATTTCCAACCCCAATCTGCATATCTCCCGCACGGCAGCAGAATTTTTTATAAAAAACGGGCAAGCAAAAGACGGGGACTATTACTGGCGGATCGCCAACGACCGGGAAAACCAAAACCTGCCCTGGCCCACTAAAGCAGCCCTTTTCCGGGCGTCCAACCGGTGGCTTTCCAGCTGGGACAATAAGGAGTCCAAAGATTATGTGGTGTATCGCATCCGCGAAATGTTCCTGCAAAGCAACGATCCCTATGAGCGGGCTGCCTGGCTCGGCGCACTGTCGGAATACGGCTGGCAATACCGCTTTATCTATGAAAAAGGCATGGGCGACGCGCACCCGGTCGTCAAAACCGCGGCGGCGGAAGCGCTGACCGCCATTGCCGGCCGGGAAGATTTTTACCGGATTTTTGGAGAGGGCGCAAGGGGTGCGCGGCGGGAACTCTACGGGTACTTCCGCGCAATCATCACCGCAGGCGACGCCGGCGCCATCGCATCCATCGCGCCGGCATTGGAATCAACGCTGCTGAATTTTAAAGAAATCAGCGACTCGACGCGCATTCCCGACTTGCAAAACGCTCTCAGCAAACTGAAAATGCCGCGCGACCTCGAGGCATACACAGCCCTGAACAAAACCCTGGCTTATTTTGAGGGCATCCCGGCGCCGGCGCCCTTCAAACCGGCGTTTAACCATCCGATTGAATGGCAGACGCTGGCAAATTTCACCGGCGCTACGCGGGTCAGGATACAGACTAAATACGGCGAAATGCTGCTGGAACTGTACCCGCAATGGGCGCCCGGATCAGTCGCAAATTTCCTGAAACTGGCAGGCGAAGGCTTCTACAACGGAAAAATCGCCCACCGGGTAGTTCCCAATTTCGTCGTACAAAGCGGCTGCCCGCGCGGCGACGGATACGGCGCATTAGACTACACCCTGCGCACGGAAATCGGCCTCGCTTGGTACGACGGCGCCGGGTACCTCGGCATGGCCTCGGCAGGACCGGATACCGAGGGCACGCAATGGTTTATTACGCACGCCCCTACGCCCCGCCTCGACGGCCGCTATACGATTTTCGGCCGCGTAACAACGGGCCTGGAGGTTTTGAACCAAATACAACCCGGGGACGTAATTGAAAAGGTGTCAATCCTTAGATAACCGCCTGTTTTTTCGCCTGCATCCACTGCAATAGCCGGGCCTCCACCTCGGGGCCGTCCCAGCGTTCAGCAATATCGGGTATAGACAGAATATCGGCAAACAGCTGGTTCTGGGCGTCGTCCTCGTGCAGGGCCGTGGCGTATGGAATATTGCTGAACGTAACCATGGAATATACCGGCAGAAAATCCGGATATTTTTCATGCAAACGCGCGGCAATTTTTTTGCGCAGCAAAAACTGCGGATCGCCCACCAAATCGCGCATTTCAATGAAATTGCGCTGTGCCAGTTCCGCAATCGCATCGCCATCGGGCTTGCGACGAACGGCAAAAGCGGGTAGTATCTTCGACCAATCGCCCTGATACGCCTCGTACATGCTGTCTAGCAATGTGCAATCTTCAAAACCCGCGTTCATCCCTTGTCCGTAAAACGGCACAATCGCATGCGCAGAATCGCCCAACAATAATATCCGCCCCTGCCACTGCCAGGGATTGCACTGGATGGTCACCAGGGAGGACGTTAGGTTATTTCGAAAATCCTGCAGCAGCGTCGGCATCAGCGGCACAACATCCGAAAAGTAGCGATTGAAAAATGCCGCCACCTCGTCGTCGGTATGTAAGTGCTCAAACGCCTGCGGCCCTTCAAAAGGAAGAAACAGCGTACAGGTAAACGACCGGTCCGCATTGGGCAACGCAATCATCATAAAGTTGCCGCGCGGCCAAATATGCAACGCATGGGGATCGAGCCGGAACGCGCCATCGGCATCGGGTGGAATCGTCAGCTCTTTATAGCCATGCTCCAGATAAAACTGGCGATAGTCAAACCGATCGGTTTTTTGCAACGCGCTGCGCACAGCCGAAAACGCGCCGTCCGTACCAAAAATCAGCGGCGTCTCGATGGTTTTTTGCTCGCCGCTGCGCAAATCCTCAAACGTGATTTGCGGATTGTTTAAATCCACGTCCACACAACGATGCTCAAAAAAGAAAGACACATTCGGAAATTCCGATGCAAGGCGCAACAACTCCAGGTTCAGTCCGCCGCGCGACACAGAATAAATCGCCTCGCCCGCTTTGCCATACGGCTGAAAACTGAGATTCCCCTCCACACTGTGCATCATACGCCCCGGCATCGGAATGGCAACTTTTTCCAGCTGCGCCCGAATACCGGCCTTTTCCACGGCATGCCAACCCCGCACACTCATCGCCAGATTGATGGAACGCCCGCCCAAATACCCCTTGGCCCGCATATCAGGCCGACGTTCAAATACTTTTACCTCATAGCCTCTGCGAGCCATGAAAATAGCCCAAAGCGAACCAACTAAGCCGGCGCCGACAATTACCGCTGTTTTGTTTGTATTCATAGTATAATTAATTTAGGAATGGAGGCTCGAGGATTGGCTCGTCGTAAAGTGTTTCTTTCAAAATCTCCAGGGAACAACCCACCATCGAATAAATCCTCAATCCCCAATCCCTACAGGTTATTTTCAAGTATTCTAAGTTGTATTTCTGCAATTTTCAGATTTAGTTGTGCCAGATTTTGGCGCAGTAGTACTTGCTCAAGGATATTTTGCGCATTTTGCACTTCCAGGGCCGTTGTTTGTCCGAGTCGGAAGCGTTCGGTGCTGACGCGGAGGCTTTCCCGGGCGTTTTCAGCATTCCCGGATTCCAGTTCGAGGGTTTTTTGTTGGGTTTGGAATCGGGCGAGTTGTTGATCCAGGGCATTCTCCAGGTTTCGTTGGAGGGCTTCTGTGCGGATAGCGGCCTGTTGGGCGGCAATCTTCGCTGTTTCGATTTGGCGGCTGATATTGCCGCCGGTATAGAGGGGCATAATAAAAGCCCCGCCTGCCGTCAGGCCGGCCTGGGTATTATTGAGCAGGAAACCTGCGCCGTTGTCGGTGCGTTGTGCGATGAGTTGGGCATTGCCCACGATGCGCGGTTTGTACTGCGTGCGCGTCTCATCCACGAGCAGCGCGGCGATATCGGCTGTTTTTTGGAAGGCCTGGAGTTCGGGATGTTGCGCAGCGATTCGGGCGAGAAGTTCCTCGCGCCGGGGCTGATAATTATTATTGATTGTTTCCTCCACTTCGAACGCAACATTGGCGGGTCGGGCCAACAGCAGGTTGAGTTGTTGTTTTGCAATTTGGGTGGCGTTTTGCTGGTTGAGCAGGTCTGCACGGCGCTGGTTGAGGTCAATCCGGGCCTGCAAGGCATCCGTTTGGGCGGCAAATCCGGCGGCCAGTCGGGCTTCGGCGATGCGGAGGCGTTCTTCGTTGAGCGCGATGACTTCGGCCAGCGCTTTTTCCTGCAGTTTGTTGCCGACGATTTGGTAATAGGTTGTCAGGACGGCTGCGCTGGTTTGGAGGACTTGTGCGCGCAGTTGGATTTGGCCGAGCGCTTCCGTCTCTTCGAGCCGTTTTTTGGCGATTTGCATCCGGCGGCCGTCGAATATCGTCCAGCTGAGTTGCACGCCGGCATTTGCGGCGTTAAAGGGTGCGCCGGGCGAGGTGAATTCATTGCCATTGGCCAGTTTTTGCTGGAAAGCGCTCAGGGTAAAAGTTTCATTCACCACCAGATTGACGTTGGGCAGCATGCCGGCGTTTCCTTTGGTATTGTTCAGCCGGGCAATTTCCGCGTCCGCGCGAACCACCCGGATATCGAAATTTTGCTGCAGCGCGATACCCACTGCCGCTTCGGCAGTAAGCAATTCGGGCGGAGTTGTCTGGGCCCGAGCGCCGGCGAGCGCGGCGCACAGCAAAAGCGGGAGGATACTCTTTTTCATAAAACGGATGCGTCTTGCATAAACAGCATAACCACACGCTCGGTTGGCGCGCGGCGTTTACGCTGCAAAAATACGCTGCAAAAACGCTACCGCAACGCAAATTTATGCGCCGGCCGCCGCCGGCCGCCCAACAAGGCGAAATACACCAAAAAACATGCACCAGAAGGCCGGATACATGCAGCGTTCTCCCCGGAATCCGGTACATTTGTTCGGCAAAAACGTACCCCCCACGCAGTACAAGCCTTTCTTCAACTATTCCGCGCATGAAAAACGCATTTCTTATTTTTATTTTGGCTTTTATCCTGCCATCAGCGCTTTCGGCCCAAAAAATCCTTCAACTGGAACGCGCGCACCGCGCCCGCACAGTGAAAATGCCGGTCGGAACGCCGCTGACGTTTCGGCTCCGCGGCCCGGAAGCCG
>JBEIDF010000013.1:0-36104 GCA_040383605.1 Lewinellaceae bacterium | reverse complement strand
GTCGGACGGTATCCAGGCACGCCTGCCCTACGAACTGATCATTCGCTGATCGGGCCAATCCTCAAAATAAAGTAACTGGTTAGCAGGTCGCGTCTGAGCCAAAAAAGAACCCATTTTTCGCCAGACGAAGCGATTTTTTGCAGGCCATAGCAGCGCTATGGTCAAAAAAAATTGCGAAGTATGGCGGAAAATGGGACTTTTTGGGCCAGACAGCGATCTTGCTAACCAGTTACGTCCAAAGAACGCCTCTCCCCCGCGATCTACGAACCCACTTCGCTCAACGAAGGCCGCGTTTTCAACCAAACGCTTATTTGGAATAATACCCTGGATTTCCAGCGTACATTCGGCGGGCACCGGATTTCGGCGCTCGCCGGCATGGAGGCCATCCAAAATCACACCGATTATCTGGGCGCTTCTGCCAACAATTTCCGGCGCACCGACCCACTCTTCCGCTACATAGACGGCAGCATCCCTGAAGCGCTCGAAAATATCGGCGCCTCCGGCATCGCCACAGAATGGGCCTTGCTGTCCTACTTCGGCCAGGTCGGATACTCCTACCAAAACCGATACGTACTGAGCGCTGCCGTACGCCGCGACGGTTCTTCCCGCTTCGGACCGAATAACCGCTGGGGCGTGTTTCCTTCCTTTTCCGCCGCCTGGAATATTTCCAACGAACGGTTCTTCCGAAATGTCCGCTTCGTATCCAGCCTGAAACTGCGCGGCAGCTACGGCCGCCTCGGCAACCAGGAAATCGGTATCTATCCCTTCAGCTCGCTGGTGCGCACCGGCGACCGCGTCTATGCGTTCGGCAACCAGATCGTCACGGGCGCGTCTATCCTCGAAACAGGCAACAGCAATATCCGCTGGGAAACCAGCACCCAAACGAATGCCGGGCTGGACGCCACGTTCTGGGACGACCGGCTTTCGCTGACCGCCGACTGGTTCGTCAAGCAAACGGACGATATCCTGGTGCGCGTGCCCACGCCCCAGGCCGGCGGCTCGCAACGCCCGCCTTTCGTCAACGCCGCTTCGGTCGAAAACCGAGGACTCGAATTGGGCCTGATTTTCAAAAATCGCATCCGGGAATTCAACTATTCCATCGGCGCTAATTTTTCCACCATCCGAAACAAAGTGCTGTCCATCGCAGACAGCGAACCGATTCTCGGCGGATTCGGTCTCTCCGACGGCCCGCTCACGAGAACGGAACCCGGATATCCCGTCGGCTCTTTCTTCCTCTACGAAATGACCGGTATTTTCCAGTCGCAAACGGAAATAGACGCCGCGCCTTTCCAAACGGTGAATACCCGACCCGGCGATGTGCGGTTTGCCGATCTGAACGGCGATAACAAGATTGACGACAAGGATCGCCGGCATATCGGCAACCCGTTCCCGGATTTTACCTTCGGGGTGAACCTCAATTTTAATTGGAAAAATTTCGACTTCTCCGCGCTCGTCCAAGGCGTGCAGGGAAATGACGTGTATTTCCTCTATGGAAATTTCGCCTACGAAACCCAACTCCGCGGCTTCAACTCCTACCGCGATATCCTCAACCGCTGGACGCCCACCAATACCAACACGGATATTCCAAAAGTCAGCGTGGACGATCGCAACGGTAACCGCCGACCCTCCACGCGCTTCCTCGAAGACGGCTCTTACACCCGGCTCCGAAACGTAACGCTCGGCTACAACCTCCAAAACGTCCTGAAATGGAAGGGCCTAAGCGCGCTCCGGATTTACGTCACCGCGCAAAATGCGCTCACCTTCACCAGATACCCCGGACTGGATCCCGAAATCCAGGCCAACGCCAATGATACCCGGGGCCTCGGCCTCTCCTCCGACCTCGCGGTGGGGATAGACTGGGGTACCGTGCCCGCGCCCAGAACAATCATTGCAGGTATTAATATCGGATTCTGACCACCACGCGAAAAGACAATACGCTATGAAATTGCTTGCTCCGCTTTTCCTGCTCCTCGCGCTCCTAACCGGCGCCTGTACGGGCATCCTCGATAAAGAACCCATCGCCACGCTGGACGCCGGTTCGTTTTTCCAAACAGAAACAGACGCCCAACAGGCGCTGAACGCCGCCTACCGGCCGCTGTTGTTCTCGAATACCAACAACAACTTCTACTGGGCGTTCGGCGTCGTCACCGCCGACGAAGCCATCACCGGCGGCGACGGATCGCGGCCGGGTATCACAGAAATGGACGCGTTTACTTATACGCCCCGCACCGAAGAATTTAATGATTTTTGGAAATTGCAATATGCCGGCATCACGCAATGCAACCTCGTGCTGGACAACCTCCCCAAAATCGAAATGCCCGAATCCCGCCGCAAGCAAATCGCAGGCGAAGCGCTTTTCCTGCGCGCCTATTACTATTTCCTGCTGACGCAGGTGTTCGGAGACGTGCCCCTGTTTACCCGGATCGTACCGCCCGACCAACTCAAGGCGCCGCGCACGCCAAAAGCGACGATCTATGCGCAGATTACGGCCGACTGCGACCAGGCGGCGGATTTCCTGCCCGCGCAATACCCGGCAAGCGAAGCAGGCCGCGCAACCAAAGGCGCCGCCTGGGCCCTGGCCGCTAAAACGTATCTGTACGCGCAAAACTGGGAAAAGACGCTCGAGTATATCGGGAAAATAAAAACACTGGGCGTGTATAGCCTGATGCCGGATTATCTGGACAATTTCCGGAAAAACACCCAAAATAACGCGGAATCGGTCTGGGAAATCCAACACACCAACCTCGAACTCGGCGTGGGCAATTTCCTCAACCAATGGTGGGCTTCTAAAAAATTTGAAGGCTACGGCTTCGCCGAGGTCACCCCCGAATATGTCGCCGTCTTTGAACCGAACGACCCCCGCCGCCGCTTCACCGTGGCGATGAACAATGAGGAGTATTTCGGCGTGATTTATAAAAACTCTTTCTCTGCCACCACCTTCGGCGTGCGCAAGTACCTGCAGCCCAAAGCGGAGGTAACGCAAAAAGCCGATGGCGATATCAATTACACCGCCATCCGCTACGCCGAAGTGCTGCTGTGGGAGGCGGAGGCGCTGAACGAACTCGGCCGCGTGGCGGAAGCACAAGCGCCGCTGGAACAGGTGCGCGCCCGCGCCCGCGCGCAAGCCACCAACCCGGCCGCTACCCTGCCGCCGGTTACCGCCACCAATCAGGCGGACATGCGCGCCGCAATCCGCCGCGAACGCCAGGTGGAACTGGGCTTCGAGATGCACCGCTTCTTCGACCTCGTTCGCTGGGGCATTGCCGCGCAAACGCTGCCGGGCTTCCAGGCCGGCAAACACGACGTGTTCCCGATCCCGCAATCAGAAATAGACCTCAACCCCGCACTCGTACAAAATCCTAACTATTAATTCCATGACCGTTTTCTTTTCGCAACGGATTTTGCCGACTGTGCCCGCACTGCTCTGCGCAGTCGCGATTTCCTGGGCGCAGCCCGGGCAAATCGCCGTGCCGCGCATTGAGCAAATGCCCAATCAGCCGAATCCGTATAATGTGCGAAACTGGAAAGAGGTCGCCCGACAATACGACTCCCTGGCCTTCGACCTCCAAAAAAACGGTCAGTACCTGCCGCTGTGTTTCTTAAACCCCGCCGGCCTGAACTATCCGCAAAATCCGACTTTCCGCCTCCATACGTATGTGGGAACCAATTCCCCCTTCGGCAATGAGGCCATCAATGTGCTGCCGGCCCTCGTCGGCGCCTCCCTCGTCGGCGCAAACAAACAAAATCAGTTTGGGCAAAACTGGGTGCTGATGAGCCAGGATTTTTTTAACAAGGCCAACGGCGAGGATATTTACCTGAACAATGCCGGCGCAAGCAGCGGCAACGACTGGTGGTACGACCTGATGCCGAATGTGTATTTCTACCAACTCTACGACCTGTATCCGGATGCGGGTGGCGAGGCCGGACTGCAATTTGTGCGCGTGGCCGACCGTTTCCTGCAGGCCGTCCGCGCCATGGGCGGCAGCGAATCGCCCTGGACGCCGGCCTACATGAACTACCGCGCCTGGAAATTCAAGACCATGCAGCCCAATCCAAACGGCGTACCAGAACCGGAAGCCGCCGGCGCATACGCCTGGGTACTGTATCACGCCTGGAAAAAAACCGGAAACCCGGCGTATCTCAAAGGCGCAGAATGGGCAATGGAGTTCCTGAACAACTGGAATACCAACCCCTCCTACGAGCTGCAACTGCCATACGGAATCTATGCTGCAGCAAAAATGAACGCTGAAATCGGTACCCGGTACGATATCGAAAAAATGGTAAACTGGTCTTTCAACCGCGGCCCGCTCCGGGGCTGGGGCGCCATTGTCGGAACCTGGGGCGGCTTCGACGTGTCCGGACTGGTCGGCGAGGCCAACGATGCCGGCAATGATTACGCCTTCCAACTCAACGGCGTGCAGCAGGCCGCCGCGCTGGTTCCAATGGTGCGCTACGACAAGCGCTTCGCGCGCGCGATCGGCAAGTGGGCGCTCAACCTGGCCAACGCTACCCGCCTCTTTTTCCCAGGATTCCTCCCGGCCGGTATGCAGGACGGCGCCGCCTGGGCCGCCGCCAACGACCCGCAAAAAGTGATGGGCCACGAAGCCCTGCGCCAAAACTGGCAAAATATTGCTCCATACGCCACCGGCGATGCCGTGCAGGGCGGCTGGGCTGCCACCAATCTGTCGCTGTACAGCACCTCCTCGATCGGCTATCTCGGCTGCCTGTTGGAAAAGACCAACGTGGATAAAATACTGCAACTGGATCTGCTGAAAACGGACTTTTACGGCGATTCCGCTTATCCGACGTATCTGCTTTATAACCCGTATAACACCCCAAAAACGGTGCAAGTCAACCTGGGCGCCGCCCCCACAGACGTGTATGAAGCCCTGAGCGAACAGTTCCTGCACCTGAATGCTGCCGGAACGGTCGGCATCACAATCCCGGCGAATCAGGCCGTTATGGTGGTGTATGCCCCCGCCGGCGGAACGATCAGCTACGACAAAAACCGTATGCGCATCAACGGGGTAGTTGTGGACTACGACCAGCACGCACAGCCATACACCCGCGCGCCCCGGATTAAAGGACTGGCTGCCCTCAAGCCGACACTGGAAATTGGAGATACGACGGCTGTTTTTGCCACCGCAGAAGACCCGGATTCCGGGCAATTGACGTTCTCTTGGAGCGCGACGGCGGGTACTTTGTCGGGAAACGGCCCGCAAATCCAATTCACCGCCCCCGCAACGCCCGCCGCACCGGAAATCCGGCTCATCGTCTCCGATCCGGAGGGCAACGCCGACACGGCCTTCCTGCTCCTGTCGGTCGTGCCGGAAATCAACGACGCCCCGCAGATAGCAGCCATCCAAAAAAGCGCGCCTTTTGTCGCGCCCAATGGCAGCCTCCAACTCGACTGCCTGGCAAGCGACGAGAATGGCGATCCGCTGAGCTTCGCCTGGTCTGCCAGTGGCGGCAGCCTCTCCGGCAGCGGCGGCAGCGTCTCCTGGACCGCGCCGGCCGCGGAGGGGATCTTCCAAATCAACGTGACCGTCTCTGACGACGAAGGCCTGTCTGCCCAAGCCGCCACCACCATATTGGTGAAAAACTTCAGCGCCGTGCCGGGTAATCTCATCGCCCATTACCCCTTCAGCGGCAACGCAAACGACGTGAGCGGCAATCAGCTCCACGGACAACCCAACGGCGCGCTCCTGGCGCCCGGACTGAGCGGCGCACCGCAAACCGCCTACTATTTTAACGGCGGCACACAGCATATCCTCGTCCCCAATCATCCGCTGCTGAACTTCCAAAATGCCGTCTCGGTCAGCTGCCTCTTCAGCCCCGCCGCCCTCCCGGCCAAAGAAACCTTCCTGCTCTCGCACGGCAGCTGGCAAAACCGCTGGAAAATTTCCCTGCCCACGCACGGGAAACCGGTGTGGACAACCAACCACTCCGGCGGTATTTCGGATATGGACAGCGGCGACGGCAACGCCCTGCCGGTCGGCGTCTGGAAACATGTCGTAATGGTGCACGATGGCACTAAAGACAAAATTTTCATTGACGGCGCGCTGAAAGGCGAGAAAAACGTGGTGGGTACCCTCAACAGCACCACCCGCCCGCTCGGTATCGGGTACAACCCGATTGACGGCGGCAACTGGTTTGACGGCGCGTTCGACGACATCCAAATGTACAATTATGCGCTCACAGACGCCGAAGTTGGCGCGCTTTATACGACGCAAGCAACCTTCCCAGGCGCCCCCTCCGATCTGGTTGCCCGCTACGACCTCAACGGAAACGGCCGGGATGCCTCGCAATTTGAAAATGATGCGCACCCCGACGGCGCCGCCACGGCAGTCGCCAACCGCCACGGTTGGGGCGGAAACGCCCTTCAGGGTTTCGCCACGGCCGATAATTCCGCAGCCTTGCAATCCGACTTCACCACGATCAGTTTCTGGGTAAAACCCAACGCTTTCCCCGGTTCCGGCGAGGTATTCATCCTTTCGTTCGGCGGATGGCAGGAACGCTGGAAAATCTCCCTCCCCGGCCACGGCAAACCCGTGTTCACCACCCATTCCAACGGCGCCTGCTGCAGCGACCTCGACTCCGGCACGCCGCTCGCTACCGGTGTGTGGACGTACGTGACCATGGTGCACGATGGCAGCAAAGACATCATTTATTTTAACGGCGCAAAAGTCAATGAGAAAAATGTGGCTGGCGCGTTGGACGTCACCGGCTATCCCCTCGGCATCGGCTACGATCCGATTGACAAGGCGAACTATTTCAACGGCGCCCTCGACGAGGTAGCGCTGTTCGATCAGGCGCTCTCCGATGCGGAAATCGCGGCGCTGTACGCCGCCCAAAGCACCGAACCGACCGTCGCCCAGGGCCGCGTAGCTTCCTACGGCTTCGACGGAAACGGCTTTGACGACACGGACTTCGGCAACCACGCCGACGTGCTGACGGCCGCAACGACCACCGACCGCTTCGGCTTCGGCCACGCTGCCCTCCTGTGCGACGGCACGTCCAGCGAAGTAACGGCGTCTAACGCTGCGCAACTGAACTCCGGCACAACGACCGTGAGCTTCTGGGTAAAAGTCAATAGCCTCCCCGCCAACGGCGAAGCCTTCCTGCTGTCGTACGGCGGCTGGCAGGAACGCTGGAAAATTTCCCTGCCCAGCCACGGCAAGCCGGTGTTCACCACCCACGCCGGCGGCGCCTGCTGCAGCGATATGGATTCCGGAACGCCGCTCACAATCGGAACCTGGACGCACGTGACGATGGTGCACGATGGCAGCAAAGACCTGATCTATTTCAACGGTGTGAAGGTGAATGAGAAAAACGCACCCGGCGCCCTGGATAAAACGCGCTACCCACTCGGCATTGGCTATGATCCAATTGACACCGGTGGCTTCTTCGACGGCGCACTGGACGATGTGCAAATCTACAACCGCGCCCTGTCGGATGCGGAAATCGCCGCGCTCTACGCCGCACAAAATCCCGCGCCAGTCGTGCCCGGCAACCTGGTTGCCGACTATCCGGCCTCCGGCAATGCCGACGACGCCACCGCCTACAACAACCACGCCGCCGTACTGGGCGCGCAACTGACCAAAGACCGCTTCGGAAAATCGAACCGGGCCTACGCCTTCAACGGCGCCGGCCAGACGCTTACCGTCCGCAACGGTGTGCTGGAAGCCGGCGGTGTACCGGTAGATTACCGATATAGTAGATAGCGAAGGCGCACCCGTATTTTTTCACGCGAAGAGAATATCCGCATTGATTATCTTCGCACCCATGAAAAAACTTCCCATCGGCTTGCAAGACCTTCCCGGCCTCATCGGCGACGGGTACCTGTTTGTGGACAAAACGGAGCAGATCCATCGCTTGATGCAGGCAGGTAAATATCTGTTCCTGTCCCGGCCGCGCCGCTTTGGCAAATCCCTGCTCGTCAGCACCCTGCATGAGATTTTCCGGGGAAACAAAGCGCTGTTCAAAGGCCTCTGGATTGAGGATAAAATTGACTGGGCGCCCTACCCCGTCATCCGGGTGGATTTTAATGCGATAGATTACCGCGTACAATCGCTGGAACACGCCCTTTCGAGGCAGATGGACGATATCGCATCGCGGCACGGCTTGGAAATTCCCGAGGAATGGACATCGAAAGACAAATTCAGCCATCTGATAGAAACCCTCGGCAGCGGCGATAAAAAAGTCGTGGTACTCATAGATGAATACGACAAAGCCATCACCGATTTTCTCGGCGAGGACGAAGAACGCATCCCGGAAAACGTGCGTACGCTCAAAAATTTTTACAGCACGCTCAAATCGCTCGATCGTTGCATCCATTTCGTATTCATCACCGGCGTCTCGAAATACGGCCGCGTATCCATCTTTTCCGACCTCAACAACCTCAACGATGTTAGCACCCATCCGGATTTTGCCGTCCTGCTCGGCTGGACGCAGGAAGAAATGGAACGCTACTTCGACGATCGGCTGTCCGACCTGGCGCGCCATTTTAATCTAGATCGGGCCGATCTGCTCGAAAAAATCCGGGCCTATTACAACGGTTATTCCTGGGACGGCGAGCACCGCGTGTATAACCCGTATTCCCTGCTGAACTTTTTTCACCACAGGACTTTTAGAAATTTCTGGTTTACAACCGGAACTCCGACTTTTTTAACTAAATTACTGCGCCAACAACTGATTCCCGCGTACGAACTGGAAAATTTCAGGGCGAATGACTTCATGGTAGAGAGCGCCGACGTGCACCACGTCGGGTTGCCTGCACTCATGTTGCAAACCGGCTATTTTACCATAAAAAAAATTACCCTCAGCCAAGATTTATCGCCCCTTTATCACCTGGGCTACCCCAACCGGGAAGTGCGACTTTCCTTTTTGCAAAATATCCTGGCCGCTTACCTCGACCGCCCTGTGGATGTGACCGACGTAACGCTCACCCAACGTATGCGCCGCTTTCTGACCGAAGGCGACCTCCCCAATTTCTTCGCCCTGCTCTCGTCCATTTTTGCCTCCGTGCCCTACCAGATCACCCGCACGGAGGAGTCTTATTTCCACTCGGTCACCCACGTCGTGCTGGCGCTCACCGCCCACGTCGTCCACTCCGAAATCCCCACCAACCAAGGCCGCATGGACGCCGTGCTCGACACCGGCGAGCGGGTGTATATCTTCGAGTTCAAATTGCGCGACAGCGCCGACGACGCTCTCGCCCAAATCCGCGAACACGGCTACCCGGAGCGATTCCGCGCGGTCGGCAAGCCGCTGATCCTGGTGGGTGTGGCCTTCGATACGGAGGCAAAAAATGTGCGGGAGTGGAAGGCGGAGGAAGGGTGATACATCCACTGGTATGATGAACCCGTTTAGTGTAATTTGTTGAGCAAAAAGTATCTTCGCACCCATGAAAAAACTTCCCATCGGCTTGCAAGACCTTCCCGGCCTCATCGGCGACGGGTACCTGTTTGTGGACAAAACGGAGCAGGTCCATCGCTTGATGCAGGCAGGTAAATATCTGTTCCTGTCCCGGCCGCGCCGCTTTGGCAAATCCCTGCTCGTCAGCACCCTGCATGAGATTTTCCGGGGAAACAAAACGCTGTTCAAAGGCCTCTGGATCGAGGATAAAATTGACTGGGCGCCCTACCCCGTCATCCGGGTGGATTTCAATGCAATGGACTACCGCGTTCAGTCGCTGGAATACGCCCTTTCAAGACAAATGGACGATATCGCATCGAAATACGGCCTGGAAATTCCGGGCGAATATACCTCGAAAGACAAATTCAGCCATCTCCTGGAAACGTTCGGCAGCGGCGATAAAAAAGCCGTGGTACTCATAGACGAATACGACAAAGCCATCACCGATTTTCTCGGCGAGGACGAAGAACACATCCCGGAAAACGTGCGTACGCTCAAAAATTTTTACAGCACGCTCAAATCGCTCGATCGTTGCATCCATTTCGTATTCATCACCGGCGTGTCCAAATATGGCCGCGTGTCCATTTTTTCCGACCTCAACAACCTGAAGGACCTTACCATAAACCCCGATTTTACCTGCCTGTTGGGCTGGACAGAAGAAGAGGTGCTGGCCAATTTCCAACCTTACCTGGACCGGGCAAGCCAGGATATCGGTATGAGCGCCTCGGAACTGATCAAGGCGATACGGTTTTACTACAATGGATATTCCTGGGACGGCAAAAACACGGTGTACAATCCGTTTTCACTGCTCAATTTTTTTGCCGACCGGCACTTTGGCAACTACTGGTTTACCACCGGCACGCCCTCCTTCCTGACACGGCTGCTGAAAGCCAAACA
Organism: Lewinellaceae bacterium; assembly: GCA_040383605.1. Classification (GTDB taxonomy): domain Bacteria; phylum Bacteroidota; class Bacteroidia; order Chitinophagales; family Saprospiraceae; genus M3007. The sequence goes on along the minus strand of JBEIDF010000013.1, from coordinate 25,790 downwards.
GATGCCTGCCTATGAACTGGAGCGCATTTCCGGCTCCGACACCCTGCTCGAAAGCGCCGATGTGACGGCCATTGACCCCATGTCGCTGCTCTTCCAGACCGGTTACCTGACGATCAAAAAAGTGGACGCATCCAACCCGCTGCGCCTGCGTTATCACCTGTCTTACCCCAACGAAGAGGTCAAAAACTCCTTCCTGAAAAACCTCCTGGCCGATTATGCCGGCAAACCGGTTTTTATGGCCGAAAATACCTTTACGGACAAGATGCGCGAGGCGCTTGAAGCGGGCAATCTCGACGACTTCTTTCGCGTACTGTCCAGTTTGTTCGCTTCCATACCTTACCAGATAACAGGCACACAGGAATCCTATTTTCACACGGTGGTGCACGTCGTGCTGACACTCACCGGACACGTCGTCCACTCCGAAATCCCCACCAACCAAGGCCGCATGGACGCCGTGCTCGACACCGGCGAGCGGGTGTATATCTTCGAGTTCAAATTGCGCGACAGCGCCGACGACGCCCTCGCCCAAATCCGCGAACGCGGCTACCCGGAGCGATTCCGCGCGGCCGGCAAACCGCTGACCCTGGTGGGTGTGGCCTTCGACACGGAGGCAAAAAATGTGCGGGAGTGGAAGGCGGAGGCTGGGTGATAGGGCAGGGAAAATTGGAATTAACCAGATCATGAATCATCCTGTCAGAGGGAAAAACTCAGGTGGCCGCAGGATTAATTGCCGGTCAAAGAGGCAGCAAAACCAAATTTTTCACCGCCGCATTGTATCTTTGCGGGCCAATCCCAAAAATAATTTTGCCCCATCTCCTTGTTCATTTTTCCCTAATCACTTTTCACTTAACAACATGCAACCCAGCGAATTTCTCCGCAAACTCGGCCTCAAAACCAAAAACGCCGGCGCCTGGTCGGGCCTCGAGGCCATACCCGGCAGCGCCCGCTCGCTGCAAAGCCACAGCCCCGTCAACGGCGCCTACATTGGTTCTGTCTCCATCACAACCCGCGCGCAATACGATGAAGTGATCGCCCGCGCAGAGACGGCCTTCAAAACATGGCGGGAAATTCCGGCGCCTAAACGCGGCGAAATTGTACGACAATACGGCGAAGTCCTCCGCCAATACAAAGAGCCGCTGGGCCGACTGGTATCCTATGAAATGGGCAAAAGCCTGCAGGAAGGCCTGGGCGAAGTGCAGGAAATGATTGACATCTGTGATTTTGCCGTGGGCCTGTCGCGCCAACTCTATGGCCTCACCATGCACTCCGAGCGGCCCGGCCACCGAATGTACGAGCAGTGGCATCCGCTGGGTGTAGTGGGCATTATCTCCGCGTTCAACTTTCCGGTAGCCGTATGGGCATGGAATTCGATGATCGCCCTGGTATGCGGCGACGTATGCGTGTGGAAACCCTCCGAAAAAACCCCGCTCTGCGGTATCGCCTGCCAGAACCTGTTCCAAAAAGTCCTCAAAGCAAACAACCTGCCGGAAGGCATTCTGTCGGTGATCAACGGCGACTACCGCGTCGGAGAATATCTGACCAAAGACGCCCGCGTGCCGCTGATCAGCGCCACCGGCAGCGTGCGCATGGGCAAAATCGTAGGCCAGGCCGTGGCCGCCCGACTGGGCCGCTCGCTGCTGGAACTGGGCGGCAACAACGCCATTATCATCACGCCCTCCGCCGACCTGAAGATCGTGCTGACCGGCGCGGTGTTCGGCGCCGTGGGTACGGCAGGACAACGATGCACCACCACCCGCCGGCTGATCGTCCATGAAAGCCAAATCACCGAAGTGAAAAAAATGCTGGCCAACGCCTATAAACAACTCCGCATCGGCGATCCGCTGGACGCTAACAACCACGTCGGCCCGCTCATTGACCAAAGCGCCGTGCAAGCCTACCTGCACGCTATCGAGGAGGTCAAAAAAGCCGGCGGCACGTTCGTCGTGGAAGGCGGCGTGCTCGAAGGCCCCGGCTACGAAAGCGGCTGCTACGTAAAACCCTGTATCGCCGAGGTGCAAAACCACTGGGCAATCGTGCAACACGAAACCTTCGCACCCATTCTGTACCTGGTAACTTATAAAACCCTGGAAGAGGCCATCGCCCTGCAAAACGGCGTGCCCCAGGGACTCTCCTCCGCCATCATGACCACCAACCTGCGCGAAGCAGAGCGCTTCCTCAGCGCGGCAGGATCCGATTGCGGTATTGCCAATGTCAATATCGGCACCTCCGGCGCCGAAATTGGCGGCGCGTTCGGGGGCGAAAAAGAAACCGGCGGCGGCCGCGAATCCGGCTCGGACAGCTGGAAAGCCTATATGCGCCGACAAACAAATACGATCAATTACTCGGAATCGGTGCCGCTGGCGCAGGGAATCAAGTTTGATCTCTAAAAGCTTGTTCAAATTTGATTACTGGGCCCTTGCAGCCCAGTAATCAAATTTGACACACGCCTACCGAAGCAACGTAACCTGCCCCATCTCGCGCCGGTCCGCTCCGCATACCCGAATATCCGCAGCATACACATAGACATCAGACGGGGCATCCTGGCCGTCCACTCGGCCGTCCCAAGCGCTGCTGCCTCTGTACACCTCTTCACCCCAGCGGTTGTAGATGGCGATGGCGCGCATCTCTACGTTTTTCCCGAGCAACTGGAACGAGTCGTTGGTGCTGTCTCCGTTGGGCGTAAAAGCATTGGGCAACAGCACCGTGCAATCCGGCGGCGTCACATTAACGGTCACAAAGGCCGTGTCGGCGCAACCATTGCTGCTAATCACCTGAAACAGGTACGTCGTGGTGCTGTCAGGCGTAGCGGTCGGATCAGGACAATCGGTGCAGGACAACCCATCGGCGGGCGACCACAGATACACGCCGTCTCCGGCCCCCGTCAGTACGACGGATTCGCCAACCTCGATGGTCGTATCAGCCGGCTGAGCAGCGGCGTCGGGCGACAAGAGCAGGTTGATAAACAAGGTGTCGGACAAGATGCAGTCATCCAGCACGGCAGTGGCCACGAGCGTCGCGGAGGAATCGCCGGTAAAACGCGTGCGCGCATTGTCCGGATCGGCGACCAGATCGGCAGGCAACCAGCTGATCGCACCGTTCGTAATGGCCTGGAGTTGAACCGGCGTGTCGGTACAGACTGTCTGGTCGGCGCCGGCATCCAACGATAGCGCAGACAAGGACACCTGCACGGTGTCAATTCCCAGGGCGCAGCCGGGCGCGGTGACCGTCACGGCGTACACGCCCGGAGCGGATACCTGAATGCTGTCGGTCAGGGCGCCGTTCGACCAGGAATAGGAAGCGCCGGTAATACCAGTACGGAGCAAGGCGGTTTGGTTTTCGCAGAGCGTGATATCGTCGCCGAGATTCACATTCAGGCTATTCGTGGCATCGTCGTTGCGGAAAATGGCATTGTCAAAATTCGGCAGACCCAAAAAAGGGAAAGGATCGGTCATAAAACTAAATATCCGCCTGTTTAATACAGGCGATGCATTGGGGCATAAAATAACGGACACAAAGGCGTTGCTTCCATCCGATTCAATCAGGTAGATATTCCCGTCTGGCCCTACCTGCATTTGACCGATTAAACTAAACGAGGGCAACTGCGCAAAGGAGGTCGCGCTGCCGATAATATCCGGGGCGTTCAAATTAAAATAACCGAAAGCGGAATTTTTGGAAAAGAACAGCCGCTTGCTATCAGGTGAAAACTCATAATACAAAAAGTCGTTGTTAAGATCCAATCCGGCATCCGTAATAACTCCGGTCTGGTTGTTGAAGGGATGTATCCCGCTGGAACTGCAAATCCATTTACCATCGGGCGATCCTTTAATAATGCCGGACGTGATGATATTGTAGATCGTCGGCGTACCCACGCCCGCGGCCGTGACGGGGAATACCGCCATGCCAATGTCTGTGTTGTGCACGATGATCCAGTAATCGCTGCCATTCTGATGCCGCACTGCGCAGAGGCCTTCATAGGACGGTACCAGGATCATGCCCTGGTAGTTCGTCACGCCACCCAGGCCGCCGTTGAGCGCCATATCCACTTCAAAATAAGACAATCCGCGTCCCAGCGGCTGCCCGGGAACGTCACCGCCCACGTAGTATTCCACTTCTTCCATGGTGAACAGATAATATTGGCCCGGCGTACCGGGTTTGGGAATAATCACCGACGATTGGGCGGAGCTAAAACCGCCGCCCTCGGTGTTTCCCATGTCGTACATCACCTCGTGATTGCGGTTCCAGATTTTGCCGCCGGGCTGTCCGCTCTGAACGGAATCGCGTCCGCCGCCATTGGTGTAAAACAAGAGGTTCCCGTCGGCGTCTGCAATGGAGGCGCTGCCCTCAAAGGAAAACATGGAACTCGGCGTAGTTACGACCGGCGCGCCCGAATTGAAATCAAGGGCAGCGCCCATTCCAAAATGCCAGATATTGCCCTCTTTCTGGGCGTTTGCCGCCCAATGAAAGAGCAGGATCAGGAAGGCGAGTGTAATAACTTGTTTTTTCATAGATTTAGCGAATCAGTGTGATATCTCCGGACTTTCGAACCAGTCCATTGCAGGTGTTCATTTCAAGATAATAAGTATAAACGCCCGGAGCGGCCTCCCGGTCGCCGGCCTGCCCGTCCCAGTAAGCGGAAGCATCCTCCGACTGAAACACAAGCTCGCCCCAACGAGAATAAATACGCAGCAGGAATCCCTGCGGTCTGATATCAGACCCGTAAATCAGAAAGCGATCGTTGTCCAGTCCCAGCGCATTTCCGGGTGCAAAAATATTCGGAATATAAAAAGGACAAGGCTTTTTAACGTCTATTTGCAAAGAGTCGGCATCAGAGCAGCCATTGACGTCGTATCCGGTGACTACATAGACGGCTGTTTCATCCGCAATTAACACCGGGTCCGGACACGCCGTACAACTCAACCCGGTCGCGGGCGTCCACACATACGATTCCGCCCCGGATGCATTCAGGTTTAGTACCGTTCCCTGCGGCACGAGCGTGTCCGGCGCTGCGGTGACTATCGGGGGCGAAAGTACCGTCACCGCCACCGAGGCCGTATCCGAACAGTCGCCGATAGATACAATTACCGAATAGACCACCGCGCTGTCGGGCGCCGCTACCAGGGCAGTATTGCTGGACAAAACGGCGCCGGCGCCATCCTGCCAAGCGTATGAATTTCCGCCGGATGCCGACAGGATAGCGTTCGTTCCGGCGCAGATAGCCGTATCCGGCGAAACCGTGATATCGGGCAGGGTTCCTTTTGCGCTTACTTGAATGGTATCGGTAAACAGTCCGCATTCGCTGTTGAGCGTCAGCGCATATTCGCCGGGCGTGTCCACAAAAATAGCGGGCGTATTCGCCCCGGTACTCCATTGATAAACCCCGGGGACGCTGAATTCGGGCTGCAGTTCAAATCCGTTGCCGATGCAGATAGCCGTATCGGCCGGCAGAATGTCCGTTTCTTCGAAACTCTGGCAGGAGACGGTTTCCGCGAGCTGCACATCCGACATCGAAATGGTAAGTACCGTTTTGACGGTATTCTGTGTCAGGGTGAGCGGATAGTCAACTGCTACCGGGATATCGCTTGGAGGCAATATGTCTAATTGGACGGACTTGCGGCAGCAGGAAAAACGCGGATTGGCCTTGCTGATAATTGCGCGTTGGGCTATTCCGGTGAGGCTCGAGTCTGTCAGGCCGCAAAAAATAGCCTCGCCGTCTCTGAAAATAACATCCAAACCGAAATCCTGCTTGTCCGATCCGAAGGCCAGGCCACCGGCCAGATCGCCGTCTTTTGTAAATGTGGCAAGGATAAGGTCGCCGTCCACCGGCGGGAAAAGAATCGGCGTGCTCAGCGCGGCCAATGCGACGGTATCGTTTCCGATCAAGCCCAGTCCGATGGGCGCCATACCCTGCGCATTGGAAATCAGGGTTTGCCCGGTAATCGCGCCGCTTCCGTCGAGGCGCAGCAGCGCCGTAGTCCCGCCAATGATCGTGTCGGAAAGGTACGTAGAGACCATGATCTCGTCATTTCCCAGGTGGATACCGTCAATGATGCTTTCATCAAGCGTTGTTCGTCCGTATTCTCTTGACCAGAGGATACTGCCGTCGTCGGCGCAGCGTACGATGAGTATGCCCCGATTCATAAAATCGTATGTGTCGCCCAGCAAAAAGAAACCGCCCGTAGGGAGCGGCACGACTTTATTGAATACGAGCAATTCGGGCGCATCATACATTTTTTCCCAAAGCACCTGACCCGTGGGGGAGAAGCGCGCGACCATGACGCGAAATATTATATCGGTTTCGAGGCGGCTATAGCCCACGGCAATCGCACCGCCGTCCGGCGTTTTTCGCGCATCGAGCCAGTCGTCCTGATCGTTCGGCGTGCCCCACACGATTTCATTCTTAAAGTTCCCGTTGCCGTCCAGGTGCAGCACCGAAGCGTCGAAGTACCCGTTCAATCCGGTATTGTTGTTGAACAGGAGCAGGTCCCCGTTGTCGAGCGTCACGATTGCGTTTGGACTCCGGAAATACTCCGGTCTCTTCGTCCACAACAGGTTCCCGGAGGCGTCAAATCTGGAAATCAGGGAATAAAAATCGGAGTCGTCGCGCACCAAACCCGCAGCAACCCAGCCTTTGTCGGGATATGCGCCCAAGGCGTTGAACTGGAAAAGGGCGTCGCCCTGGGAAAACACCTTGATAAAAGGCTGGGCGTGCATTAGGCCCTGAAACAAGATCAGTGCGAGGGTAAACAGGTATCGCATGTGGGTTGTGTGTGTACTATTTCAAGGTAACTGGTTAGCAGGTCGCATTTGAGCAATTGTGGGTGTTCTAAAAGACGCGATTTGCTACTTGTTGGTTTTGATTTTCTAGAAATTTTTCCCACATTTGCCAATAAATTACAACCCAAGCGCATGCTGCAAGTTTTTGAATTCAACCCCTTTGCCGAAAACACCTACATTGTATGGGACGAGAGCAAAGCCTGCGCAATCTTCGACCCCGGCTGCTACACAGCAGCGGAACGCCGCACCCTGCGCGCATTTATTGAAGAAAACGAGCTCAAACCGGTGCGGCTGATCAATACGCACTGCCACCTCGACCATGTCTTCGGCAATGGCTTCGTACACGAAACCTGGGGCTTGCCGCTGGAAACGCACCGCGACGAACTGCCGGTACTGCAGCGCTTTGCCGATGTATGCCGGATGTACGGTATCCCCGCTGCCGAAACCCCGCCCGAACCACAATTGTTCCTGAACCCGGGCGACGTCGTTGCTTTCGGAAATACCCGCCTCGAGGTACTGCTGACCCCAGGCCACTCGCCGGGCAGCCTGTCATTCTACAACCGAACGGAAGGATACCTCCTCGCCGGCGATGTGCTGTTCTTCGAAAGCATCGGACGAACGGACCTGCCGGGTGGCGACTTCGACACGCTGATCGCCGCGATCCGCCGCGAACTCTTCAGCCTGCCCGGTGAAACGATCGTGTACCCCGGCCATGGCCCGGCTACTACAATCCGACATGAAAAAGAATATAACCCGTTTCTTGTAACAACTTAGGGCTTGTTCAAATTTGGATTCTGAGGCGAAATTGCAAAAATTTTATTTTTAACAAGGCAAATTTTGCAGTCGAATGCGGGCAATTCGGCGAAAAAATAAAATTGGGCAGTTGAAGCCCAGAAATCAAAATTTGAACAAGCGCTTAGAAAAAGACGTCAAGGGCCTTGTTGACCTACATCCTCCGCCGAGTCCTGTTGGTAGTACCTACCGTACTGGTTATTTCACTGGCCACGTTCTTTCTCAGTAAGTGGTCACCCTATGACCCAGTGTACGCAATCTTCGGCGACAAGCTCGGCTTGAGCCTGGATCCCGTCGCAGCCGGAGCGGCCTACCAGACTAAAATCCGCCAAATCGGACAGGATTACCCGGTCTTTTATTTTGCCGTCGAGCCGGCCTCTTTCCCCGATTCCCTCCACCGCATCTACCCGCCCGAACGCCGCGAACGCTTGCGCCGCCTCACCGCGCACACCGGCAACTGGGCGGCCGTAGATCAATACGAAAAATCGCTGTCGGCGCTCGCCCGCGCCCTGGAGCAACTGCCGGACTCGGCCGCCCAAAAACCACAACTCCGCGCCGATTTCAAAGACCTCGCCGACAGCCCCAAGCCCCAGGCAATAGATTCGCTGCTTCAAATTTTCGACCGCGCGGCCGCCGGAATGCCGCTCGCAACAAGCATCGCGCATCTGCGCCAACAGGCCGACGCCCTGCGCCGGCCCGCCGATAACCTGCGCCGATATGTACCCGCTTTTCGCTGGTACGGATTCCAAAATCAATACCACCGCTGGATCAGCGGCTTTTTTACCGGCGACCTGGGGCTCACGATCTATGGCAAACCGGTGTGGGAAGAATTGCGCCCCAGATTGTACACGACCCTGGTCATCAACGGATTCGCCTTGCTTTTCGCGTTTGCGCTCGCGATCCCTCTGGGCGTGTACATGGCCCGGCTGTACAACCGGCCTTTCGATCGCTACACCAGCCTGGCGCTCTTATTCGTGCACGCCATTCCTGTGTTCTGGCTGGGCAGCCTGCTGCTGCTGTTCCTGGCCACGCCCGGACAAGGGCTCTCGATCTTCAAATCTACTTATCTGGAAATCTGGAACAGCAAGCGCATGGGATTTGGCTATTACCTGCTGTACAACGCACCCAAATTGGTGCTGCCGATCCTGACAATCGTCCTCCACGCGCTCGCCCTGCTTACGCTTCAAATGCGCAGCAGTATGCTCAGCGTCTTGCAGGCAGACTATATCCGAACCGCCCGCGCCAAGGGCCTGGCGGAATCTGCGGTGTATTGGCGACATGCCTTCCCCAACGCAATTTTTCCAATTATCACTATTTTCTCCGGGGTATTTCCCGCGCTTTTCGCAGGATCGCTCGTGATTGAGTACCTTTTTCAGACGCCCGGCATGGGCGTGAAAGCCCAGGAAGCGTTTGTCAGTCGCGACTACCCCGTGCTGTTCGCTATCCTGCTGATCGCCTCCTTGCTGACGGTGCTGGGCAATCTCCTCGCCGATTTATTGTATGCCTGGGCGGATCCGCGCGTGCGCTTTGCGCGCAAATAAAAGAGCGTGTCTAAAATTATATTCTCTGCGAATATGAAAAAGTTTTTTTAGCCAGACAAGGCGCTTTTCGCAGGCGTAATGGGACTAATTACGGCGAAAAAAAGGAACGAAGGTTGGCTGAAAAAGACTTTCATATTAGCGAGAAATATAATTTTATACACGCTCTAATATCTTGTTCAGATTTTGATTCTGAGGCGAAAGTGCAAAAATTTGAACAAGATCTAAATCCGCGCCAACGTACCTTTGCGCCGCGTCCAATCATTCCGCATCATCAAACGATTTAAAAAATATGATACAACGCGTTCAAACCTTGTTTTTCACCGTTGCCGCCGGGGTTCTGTTCGGTCAGTTCGGCGTGCCTTATCTCCAAACCGATCCCTACAATCCCGCTGCGACGCTGGCTGTCCTCGCCGACGGCGCACTCACTCCCGCCGATAACTACGGATTGCTTGGCCTCACCCTGCTGGGCGGCGGCATCGCCCTCGGCGCCATCTTTTTATTCAAAAACCGCGCACTACAGGCCAAACTGGCCGGCGGCGGTATCCTCGTCAGCCTTTTCCTGCTGGCACTGACGGCGCTGGTCACTAAAACAACTTGGGATGCTGTAACGGAAGGAGGGGAAGCCACACTGGGCGCCGGCGTCGCAGCGCCGCTGATCGCTTTAGCCAATTTCTGGCTGGCCTGGAGAAATATCCGGAAGGATGAGGCGCTGGTGCGATCTGTGGACAGATTGAGGTGATTGGGAATTTCGGATTGGGGATTGGGGCGGATTATTTCTTGTTATATTATAGGTTTTTATGTATAAATAGTGCATAAATCCCCCAAATCAGAAATAACCCGCCCAAATCCGCAATCCGAAATCCCCAATCGAATTACGCTTCTTTGAGCATGCGGGTGCCAAAAACAAGAAGAACGAGCAGCAGGATGGATACGATAAGCATCGGATTAAATTTTTTGATGAAAAAATTGGGTTTAGATATCGGCTTTTGCCCAGAAATCTTTTGATGCTTATATAATGGCTAAAACAGTGCCAAAGTATTCAAAGAATGTGTTAAGATTTTCTTAAATTTTTCTCCAGCAGGAAACTAATGGCCATTACAAGGCTGCAACCCAACGGGTTATACCACAAATAGGCGTCCCGATCCACGAAGAAAAAAAGATAAAAAATAATCGCCTGGGTGAGGATGGCGGCATAAAACACCGCGCGACCGCCGACTTGCTTAAGGAAAAAAGCAGTGAAAAATATACCGAGGATGGTGCCGTAGAAAACGGATCCGACCATATTAACGGCCTGGATAAGATTTTCGAACAGGTTGGCGTAAGTAGCGAACACCATAATAAATACACCCCAGAGCACGGTGGCAATCCGGGAAGCTTTGAAATAATGGGTATCGTCGCGGCCCGGGGCGATGGAACGCCGATAGATATCGGATACCGTGGTAGCGGTGAGCGCGCTCAGTTCGGAAGCGGTGGTGCTCCAGGCGCCGCAGAAGATCATGGCCAGCATAAGCCCGATGAGGCCATGCGGAATATGCTGCAGGATATAGGTGATGAATACAAAATCCTTGTCCTTGGCGTCGGCGCCCGGCACAGCTTTTTTGATCAGGCTTTCTGCCTCCGTGCGCAGGGTTTTGCGTTCGGCGTCGAGTTGTTGCAATTCGACCCTGGCTGCTTGTTCTGCATCGGCGGATTCGCTTTTCATTGCAGTCAACAGGCGTTGCATCGCCGATTGTTTGAGCAGAAAATTCGTATCTGCCCGGGCCTCCAGCCCTTCGAAGGCCCGCTCTTGTGCCGTGCCTTCGATTTTAGCCCGGTTGGCCTGGTTGAAGTGCAGGGGCGCCTGGTTGAACTGAAAAAAAACAAACACCATGACCCCCACCGACAGCACCAAAAATTGCATCGGAATTTTCACAAAACCGTTGAACAGCATGCCGATCCTGCTTTCGCGGAGGGATTTTCCGGACAAATAGCGCCCCACCTGGCTCTGATCCGTGCCAAAATACGACATAAACAAAAAGGTGGCGCCCAGAATACCCGACCACACGTTGTAGCGGTCGTGCCAACTGAAACTCCAATCAATCGCCTGCGTCTTGCCGCTGACGCCGGCGATCTGCCAGGCTTCGACGAGACCCACACCCTGCGGCAGTTGGTTGAGCACGAGCACAAACGCCAGAATCAATCCGCCCAGCATCACCGCCATCTGCAACTCCTGGGTACGGCTCACCGCTGCGCTCCCGCCGGTAGTCGTGTAGATCACCACGAAAATAGCCATTAAAAAATTGGTGAACCCGAGGTTCCATCCAAAAACGGCGCATAAAATAATACTCGGCGCGTAGATACTGATCGCCGCCGCTACGCCGCGCTGAATCAGGAACAAGACGGCTGTCAGGCTGCGCATCCGCAAATCAAAGCGCTGCTCCAGGTACTCGTAGGCGGTGGTTACTTTAAGGCGGTAGTACACCGGCAGCACGAACAGCACCAGAAAGATCATCGCGATCGGCATTCCGAAGTAAAACTGGACGAACTCCATGCCGTCGGCAAAGCCCTGGCCCGGCGTACTCAGAAAAGTAATGGCGCTGGCCTGCGTGGCCATGATGCTCAGGCCAATCGTCCACCAGGGCAAGTCGCGTTTGCCGGCCAGAAAGTTTTCGCTTGATTGCACATTCCGGCTTTTCCACAGACCATACAACACGATAAACGCCAGGGCGCCAATCAACACAATCCAGTCAATAATAGCCATAAGACATCCGCTTAGTTCATGGAAAAATACAGAATCAATCCTAAAACGATAATAAAAAACAACCAGGCCCAGAGGCTCAGGCTGTTGCCACGCCAGACATTGAACATACTTTCCATGACATTGCGCCAGTCGAGCTCCCGGCCGGGCGCCGTGCCCACCACCGGCTCGTGCGCGAGACAGAAATAGCGGCGTTGGCCTTTGCGGCCCTGGTCGCCGTGTTTCGTCAACACCATGAAATCGCCGTTCAGGAAACGCAGGTCGAAGAGTTCGCTGCGCCCGCCGATTTCGATAATCAGGGTATTATAGGGTTGCAGTTGCCGCCAGGCGCCGCGCATCAGGTTGCCGTCGAGCGACAATAAATACTCGCCGCCGGGGTTGAAGATATGGAGGATTGCCTCGTGAAAACCCTCGTCGTCGCGCACTTCTTTCCAGCGACGACCGATCCAGAACTTTTCTTCCCGCAAATCTTCCCCGTATGGAATAACCTTGGGCAGGATAAAATCCAGGTGGTCGTCCATACTGCCCAACTCCCGGGGAAGATCCGGACTGAAAGCGTTGGCAATATCTCTGAAAAAAGTAATTTCCATACCGCATTCGGGCGACCGGCCGGGCGCGTCAATCGTTCAGTTTGAGTACTTTTAAAAACGCCTCCTGGGGCACTTCTACGCTGCCAAACTGCTTCATTTTTTTCTTTCCTTCTTTTTGCTTTTCGAGCAGTTTGCGCTTCCGGGAGATATCGCCGCCATAGCATTTGGCAGTCACGTCTTTGCGGAGGGCAGAGATCGTTTCGCGGGCGATTACTTTGGCGCCGACAGCGGCTTGGATGGCGATCTGGAATTGTTGGCGCGGCAACAGTTCCTTAAGTTTTTCGCACATACGGCGGCCGATATACTCGGCCTTGGAGCGGTGTACGAGCGCGGAGAGCGCATCCACCTGTTCGCCGTTGAGCTTGATATCGAGTTTGACGAGGTCGGTTTCGCGGTAATCCAGCAGGTGGTAATCGAAGGATGCATAGCCGCGGGTCAGGGATTTCAGCATATCGTAGAAATCGAACACGATTTCCGCCAGCGGCATGTGGAAAATAATTTCTACCCGCGTCGGGGTGAGATAGTGTTGTTTTTGCAAAATCCCCCTTTTTTCCATGCACAGGCTCATAATATTGCCGATATAATCGGGTTTGGTGATGATCTGCGCGTAGATATAAGGCTCCTCCGCCTTTTCGAGGTGGTTCGGATCGGGCATTTCGGTGGGTTGGTGCACCACAAAACGCTTGCCTTTCATATCGGTGGCGTAGTAGGATACGTTGGGCACCGTTGTGATGATATCCTGGTCGAATTCGCGTTGGAGGCGCTCCTGCACAATTTCCAGGTGCAGCATGCCGAGAAAGCCGCAGCGGAACCCGAAGCCGAGCGCAGCCGATGTTTCCGGTTCGAACACCAGAGAGGCATCGTTGAGCTGAAGTTTTTCGAGCGAGTCGCGGAGGTCTTCAAAATCGTCGTTGTCCAGCGGATACACGCCGGCGAATACCATGGGTTTGACCTCTTCGAATCCCCGCACAGCCGTTTCGCAGGGTTTCTGAACGTGCGTGATGGTATCCCCCACTTTAATTTCCCGGCTGACTTTAATGCCGGTGATCACATAACCCACATTGCCCGCGCTGATTTCCGTCGTTTCGAACATGCCCATACGCAGGATACCTACTTCTTCCGCGACGACCTCTTTGCCCGTGTTGTAGAATTTAATCTTGTCTCCTTTTTTGAGCGTGCCGTTCATGATCCGCACATACGCGATCACGCCGCGATAGGAATTGAACATTGAATCAAAGATCATCGCCTGCAGGGGCGCGGCCGGGTCGCCTTTAGGTGCGGGCACGCGATCTACTACGGCAGCCAGGATTTCGGGTACGCCCAAGCCGGTGCGGCCCGAGGCGGGAATAATATCCTCGCGGTCGCAGCCGATCAAATCCATAATCTGGTCCTGCGTTTCCTCGACCATAGCGCTGTCCATATCAATCTTGTTGGCGATTGGGATGATCTCGAGGTTGTGATCCACGGCCAGGTAGAGATTGCTGATCGTTTGCGCCTGGATGCCCTGGGAGGCGTCCACCAGCAAAAGCGCGCCTTCGCAGGCGGCGATGGAGCGGCTGACCTCATAGGAAAAATCCACGTGGCCCGGCGTATCAATCAGGTTAAAGATATACTCCTGGCCGTCCGCGGGATGCGTGTACCGCATCTGGATGGCGTGGCTCTTGATGGTAATGCCGCGCTCGCGCTCCAGGTCCATATTGTCCAGGGCCTGGTCTTGCATATCGCGGTCGGCGATGGTGTGGGTATATTGCAGGAGCCGGTCGGCCAGGGTGCTTTTGCCGTGGTCAATGTGGGCAATAATACAAAAATTGCGGATGTTCTTCATGAACGGAGTGGTAAATTCGGTTTGAACGCTGTAAGCGTATGTCTGGTTTTAAAATCGGCGATAAAATTCCAGGCAACTCAAAGCGCGGCTCGAATTGAGGGTGCGAAGATACGGAAAATCCCCGATTTGCTTTTATTGTAAAAACCCGGCGCGTTTTTTCTGAAAAATATCCGAAATTTGCGCCGCGAAATGCATCGGCGCCATGTCCCGCAAAAATAAACTGAAGAAATTCAACGATATTCTCTCGTTTCCCAACGTGTACGAGTGCTACAACGTACTCCAGCCTGAATTGGTCGGCGTGGGCATGGAGCCGGTGGACCTGCGCGGCAACTGGCGGCGCGCGCATTTTGGCAATGATTTTCCCATCACGCTGGAACTGGCCTGCGGCGGCGGCGAGTACACGGTCGGCCTGGCCGCCGCTTTCCCCGAGCGCAATTTTATCGGCATAGACATTAAAGGAAACCGGATTTGGAAGGGCGCTAAACAAGCGCTGGAGGAGGGCGTGCAACGGGTCGCATTCCTCCGAACCCGCATCGAGGTGCTCGCGCACTTCTTCGCCCCAGGGGAGGTGGACGAGATCTGGATCACCTTCGCCGATCCGTTTCCACGACCCGCCAAAGCAGGCCGGCGCCTGACTTCCGAGCGCTTTCTGGATGTGTACCGGCATTTTCTCAAGCCGGGTGGTTTGGTGCATGTAAAACACGACGATCCGGATTTTTACCGGTTTACCCTGGACACGATCGCGGCCGACCCCGGCTGCGTGCTGGAATACTGCAACGACGACATCTATGCCGGCCCGCTCGAACGCCCCGAACTGGCCATCCAAACCGCCTACGAACGGATGCACCTCGCCAAGGGCAAAAAAATAAAATATATCCGTTTCAGCCTCTGGCCGCGCCCGGAAACGGCGGCAAACGCCGGCGCCGACACAAAATAAACCAGTTACGGAATTTTTTTTCAACCTGCGGAACTTTTCAACACCCGCCCGGCGTTCTAACGCCAAACAAATCTCCTGATACCCATTCAGGCGAAAAAACCATCATTATGGCAACGATTACTAAAAGGACCGAGGAGCTCAAGGAGCGCATCTTTCAGACGGAACTCTATCCGTTCACAGACGCCGTGTACAACTTCGCCGTCCGCCTGACGAACGACGCCTCCCGGGCCGACGACCTGGTGCAGGAAACTTTTATGAAGGCCTGGCGCTTCATAGACAGCTATCAGGAAGGCACCAACGCCAAAGCCTGGTTGTTCCGCATTTGCAAAAATGCGTTTATCAACGAGTTTCGCGCTAAAAACCGCGAACCGCAATCGGTGGACATTGACCTCGTCGCGGTCGGCCGCAATGCAAAAGGCGTCGTCCGAGATGCGCACCTGCTCGAAGAAATCGGCCACGGCGAAATCGGCGACGAACTCATGGCGGCGCTCAACGCGCTCAATCCGGACAACCGCCTCGTGGTATTGTTGGATTTTGAAGACTTTACCTACAAGGAAATTGCCGCCATCCTCAACGTCCCGCTGAACACCGTGCGCACCCGCCTGCACCGCGCACGCCTGAACATGGCCGATATGTTAATCGAGTATGCACAGGCGCGCGGCATCAAGGCACGGGGCGAACGACAGCAGGACAAAACCAGCGAGGTCCTGGTTTCCGGCTAAAAAATACAGGGTTTACCGCCGCCTTTTACGGTCGCAGGTAAACCCTGTTTGTTTCATATCCTCTCATTTCTTCAACGCACTCCATTTTTTTTCACAACTGCACTCCCGTTCACCCCGGCCTGCCGCCTGTCTAAAAAACAGCGGCGCCCATTACCCTCCCACTCTTATGTACACAACGAACCTGCGATGTTTTACAACCAACCTTGCGACCTGCCTGTTTGGCTCACAGGCAAGTTCCCGCGCTCGTTTTTTGGTGTCCTGGGAAGGGGGAGATTATGGCGGCAAATCCGGATCGTGGGGGAGCGCGCAAACGTACTGTACGATGAACTATTACAAGCCATCCGCCAACTTATCCGCCAATTCGGCCGCTGAACAACCCGCTTTATCCGAACAAGAAAACGCAATAGACCCAATTGCCGCTACTCCCAATCTCGTTTTTACCCCACACGACGGCCCCAAAGACCTATCCTTGGACGAGTCTGATGATTTACTAAGAACTCGTATAAAAGAAAGCCTGCCCGTATATACAGCGCCGACAGACCTGAAGGACAGAATCAGGCGAATCAGCTCACTCGGCAGGGACTAAACTTTCCGGCGCTCCCATTTCAATTAAAATAACGGTAACTTCATATTGGCTTAACACATCGGATGTTAAGAGGCCGGTATCTTTGCATGGAATTTATTTATTCATGCAAAACCACCCGCGCCCGCTCGCCTCGTCCCGTTTGCACTTCCGTCGCCCGTCCATACGGCGTCGCGCCCTGTTTGCTCCGGATTTAACGGGAAGCGCTCCGCCAGTTCATAGCGCGGGCATTCGACGCTGTTATGGATCCAAAGCGCAAACCCGCCAGCGGCGCCTGTCTGTTTCAGACCCTCTACTGGATAGCCGGCGCGCTCGCATTCCTGGGCGCGCTGATGGCCCTTGCTCATATTGCTTTCACGCATTCGATCCGTTAATTTATATATGAAGCGCAAACCCGACATCGTTGTTATTTCCGATCTGCACCTCGGCGCCTACGGCTGCCATGCGCGCGAATTGCTCAATTACCTGAAGAGCATCGAGCCGCGTACGCTCATCCTCAACGGCGATATTTTCGATATCTGGCAGTTTAAAAAAAGCTACTTCCCGAAAGAACATACGGAGGTCGTGCGCCGTATCCTGAAAATGGCGGTTAATGGCGTTAAAGTGTATTACCTCACCGGAAACCACGACGACCTGCTCCGCAAATTCGGCGAAATGTCCTTCGGCCTGATCCACCTGCGCAATAAACTGGTGTTTCAGGTGGACGGCAAATCGCACTGGGTCTTCCACGGCGACGTGTTCGACGCCAGCATCCACCGCGCGCGCTGGCTGGCCAAACTCGGCGGACACGGATACGACCTGCTCATCCGCATCAACCGACTGATCAACGCCACGCGCAACCTACTCGGCCTCGCACCGGTCTCCTTTGCCGCCAAGGTCAAAAAAAGCGTCAAAGGCGCCGTAAAATATATTAGCGACTTCGAAGAAACAGCCATCCAACTGGCGGCGGAAAACGGCTACGACTATGTAGTCTGCGGACACATCCATCGCCCGCAAATCCGCGAAATTACCACGGAAAACGGCCAGAAAGTCACCTATCTGAACAGCGGCGACTGGGTAGAGCACCTGACCGCGCTGGAGTTTCAACACGGCGCCTGGAGCATCTACACCTACAACGATGCCGACTTCGCAACGGTCAGCCCGCGCTTGAAAGTCGCAGAATCCGATTTACAGGCCGTGCGGCTCCAACAGCATGAGGTGCTGCCGGATTTGTCGGTGGCTTCGCTGGAAGCGCTGTAAGCGCTGTTACTTCGCAAAAGCCTGATCCACCAGCGCCGTCTGCTCCTGCTCGTGGCGCTTGGGGAAACCCGTAGCAGTGGACGAACTCGCGGGTCTGCCCGCGTAACGCCAGCCGTATTCGCCGTGCTGGAGCAGCAGATACCCAAAGGCGCCCATGTTGCGCGGCTCCTCCTGCACCCAGGTCAGGGTAGCCTTCCCGTATTTTTTCAATATTTCTTCAAACTGCACTTTCGGGAACGGGTACAGCTGTTCGAGACGCACAATGGCCACGTCCTCGCGGCCGGATTCCTGTCGGCGCTTGAGCAGGTCGTAATAGATTTTACCCGAGCACACCAGCAGGCTTTTCACCTTGGCGGGTTTGGCGGTCGGGTCGTCTATCAGTTCGCGGAAACGGTTGCCGCTGGTCAGTTCGCTGATTTGACCCAAATTATACGGTGCGCGCAAGCCGGATTTAGGCGACATGACGACCAGCGGCTTACGGAACGGCCGGGCCAGCTGGCGGCGCAGGAGGTGGAAGAAATTAGACGCCGAGGTGATATTCGCCACCGTAATATTATTGTCCGCGCAACCCTGAAGGAAACGCTCTAATCGGGCACTGGAGTGTTCCGGCCCCTGTCCTTCATAGCCGTGTGGCAGCAGCATCGTCAGGCTATTCATCTGGCGCCATTTTGTTTCGGCGCTGAGGATAAACTGGTCAATCATCGTGCCGGCGCCATTGGCGAAATCGCCAAACTGCGCCTCCCAGATGGTCAGGCTGTCCATATTGGCCAGGGAATAGCCATATTCGAAGCCCAACACCGCGTATTCGGAGAGCGGGGAGTTATAGACATAAAAGCGACCCTGGTCTTTGGAAAGGCCATCCAGTCGGTTGATGCGCTGGAAAGTAACCGTGTCCATCGGACAGGCGTGTCGGTGGCTAAAAGTGCCGCGTTTTACATCCTGGCCGCTCAGGCGGACATCCTTGCCTTCGAGCAGCAACGCGCCATAGGCCAACAACTCGCCGAGCGCCCAGTCAATTTGCCCATCCTCCACCAACTTGCGCTGGCCTTCCAACGTTTTGGCGATTTGCGGCATCGGGGTGAATCCTTCGGGCAGGTGGAGCAGGTGCTGCAGCAGATGCTCGAGGTCTTTGGGAGCGACACCCGTGTCTGGGGATTGCTGAAAGGCGGCGTCCTCGGTTTCGAAGTGCAGATGGTGTTTTTTGTACTCCGCCTCTTCAGGTTTGTACGGCTCGGTATTTTTCCGGGCGATCTCCAGGCGCTCCTGCAGGATCGCGCGGGCGTTGGCGTCCATATCTTTGATTTGCGCTTCCTGCACATCGCCGCGCCGGAGCAGCGTTTGGACATATACGTCGCGCGGATTGGGGTGCTTATTAATCAGCGCGTACAGATCCGGCTGCGTAAAGCGCGGCTCGTCGCTTTCATTGTGTCCGTATTTGCGGTAGCATACAATATCCACAAACACGTCGGATTTGAACACATGTCGGTATTCCGCTGCCAGTTCCACGGCAAAGACCACCGCTTCGGGGTCGTCTCCGTTCACATGAAACACCGGCGCCTTCACCACGTCGGCCACCTGCGTGCTGTAGGTACTGGAGCGGCCCTCTTCCCAGTTGGTGGTAAAGCCGACCTGATTATTTACCACAATATGGATTGCGCCGCCGGTGGTATAGCCCTCCAGTTGGCTCATTTGAACCAATTCATACACAACGCCTTGTCCGGCAAGGGCAGCGTCTCCGTGAATCAGCACCGGAACGACCGCATCGTGCCCGTTCGCGCTGCCTTTTTCCGCTTTTTCGAGACGCGCACGCGCAAATCCGGCGATCACCGGGTCTATTGCTTCGAGGTGGGAGGGGTTGGGCAGCATTTTTACGCGCACCGAACGGGGCGGCTCGCCGGCCTGAACCGAGGAATAGCCGAGGTGGTATTTTACATCGCCGGAGCCGAAACTGGGATCCAGCAACAGTCTGCCCTCAAATTCCGAAAAAATTTGCTCGCTGGGTTTGCCCAGCGTATTGACCAGCACATTCAGGCGGCCGCGGTGCGCCATACCGATAACGACTTCTGCCTCCGAAGAATCCACGAAAACTGATGCGGCACGGATGATCGCATCCAACGCCGGGATCAGCACTTCGCCGCCCTCCAGGGAGAAGCGTTTTTGTCCGACAAATTTTGTGTGCAAAAACTGCTCAAACACCACAGCATCGTTGAGGCGCTCCGTTATTCTCTGCTTCTTGGAGAGTGCATACCCATAGTCGTCGGCCAGGTTGCGATGCTCAATTTTATCCAGGAGCCAGGCTTTTTGCGCCTGATCCTGGATTTGTTGATACTCGAATCCAATATTACCGGCATATAATTTGTGCAGGCGCGCGATAATGTCCCGCAATGTAGCGTTCGGCATACCCAGCTCGAATCCGGCGGCAAAGCGCTTGTCCAAATCCGCTTCGCTCAAGCCATAGTCTGCCAAATCCAGCCGGGCCTGGCGGTCTTTCCGCGGCTTCAGGGGATTGGTCGTGGACAACAGGTGTCCGCGGGTGCGAAAACCGAGTATGAGTGCCGCTACGGCCAGTTCCTTTCTAATATCCGCCGAGGCAACGCTGTCTGCGCTCAGGCCATTGCCGCTCTGCAACGCAAAATCAAAACCCTTGAAAAAAGCCTGCCAGTCGGCCTCCACAGACGTCGGGTCGGCCTGCCAATTTTGGTAAAGCGCGTCTATGAATTGCGGGTGCGCGTTAAAAACTGCTGAAAAATCTTTCATTACAAAAAATCCAGGTGATTAGAAGTGGCGTATCTGGAACAAATGCGTTTGCACAAATGCGCGCAAAATTAACACATTAAAACCGGTCTGAAACGTTCCGACGCGTTTTAAATTTTTACATAAACTCGTTCACCGGGCCCGCTGTTTGATTTAATGTCACATTTTTTACGAGATTTTTCTTTTTCCAAAAAAATAAACATACCTTTGCCCGCCCAAAAAAGGACATACATTTTTTTTGAAGATTAACAGCGTATATAAATAAGATATGGCACACCATCGTTCTGCCTTAAAGCGTATCCGTCAAAACACCAAGCGTCGCCTGCAAAACCGGTACTACAAGAAGTCCACCCGTACGGCGATCAAGAATCTGCGCGGTTTGAAATCGCGTTCGGAAGCGGGTGAATTTCTGCCCAAAGTGATCAGCATGATTGACAAGCTGGCGAAGCGGGGCAGCATTCACCAAAACAAGGCGTCCAACCTGAAAAGCGGTCTGACACGATTCGTCAACGGCTTGGCCTGATTTTCGGCGAATTGCAAGCAGGTTAGGGGTTTCGCCCCCGAGCAGTGGAGGCTGTCCGCCATGGGCAGCCTCCACTGCCTATTTTCGCAAGTACTTAGCCCGTTGCGTATTTTCTGAAAACCGCCCGAAAAATTGCATTCGTATATTACCTTTGCGGGCTGTAATACACAGGCAAACTTCTAACCATGCTCTGAGAGCGTATGTCAGCCACCACCAAATTTTACCCGCTCACGGTGTGCGATCTTCGCCGCGAAACCGCCGACACGGTGTCGGTCGCCTTTTCTGTACCGCCCGAGTACGAGGAACTCTTCCGGTTTATCCAGGGACAATACCTCACCTTGCGCGCTGACTGGGGTGTGGGGGAGGTGCGCAGGTCGTACTCGATTTGTTCGGGCGTGGAGGAGGGCGAGCTGCGCGTGGCGATAAAAAAAGTAGCGGGCGGTTTGTTCAGCACTTTTGCGAACGAGCAATTGAAAAAAGGGGATACGCTCGAGGTAATGCCGCCCCAGGGCCGGTTTTTTACCCCCTTGGACCCCACGCAGTCTCGGCTGTACGTTGCTTTTGCCGCCGGCAGCGGCATCACGCCGATCCTGTCTATTCTGAAAACAGTGCTCGCGCGCGAACCGCACAGCCGGTTTATCCTGTTTTTCGGTAACCGCAGCTTCGATCAGGTGATTTTCCATGAAGCGCTGGAATTATTGAAAAACCGGTATCCCGACCGGCTTTCCGTGCACCATGTGTTTACGAAAGAAATGACAGGCAGCGATCTGTTTTATGGACGGATGGACGCCGACAAGTGCCGGCAGTTTGCCCGGCTGCTGTTCGATCCGCTGGAAGTAAGCGCTTTTTTCCTGTGCGGGCCGGAAGACATGATTTTTCAGGTAAAAGATACCCTGAGCGCGCTCGGGGCGGATGCCCGTAAAATTCATTTTGAACTCTTTACCACGCCCGGGGCCGCCCGCAAAACCGCCGCGCCGATTGTAACCGCCGCCGCGGCCGACCGCTTCGACGCCGCCGTCACGGTGATCCAGGACGGCGCGCAATTCGACTTCCTGCTCGTATCTGACGGCAGCACGGTGCTCGACGCCGCCATGCGCGCCGGCGCCGACCTGCCGTTCTCCTGCAAGGGCGGCGTGTGCAGCACCTGCAAAGCAAAAGTCCTGGAAGGTGAAGTATCCATGGATCTTTGTTACGCCCTGGAACCCGACGAACTGGAGGCCGGCTACGTGCTGACCTGCCAGGCACACCCGAAATCAAAACGCCTCGTCGTCAGCTTTGATTGACCTACCAACCTGCCTGCTATGCATCCACCGCTTTTCAAAATCCGCCGGAACGGCTACTACGGTTTCATCAACTTCCAGGGCGAAGTGGTGATCGAACCGCAGTTTTTGGAGGCGGGCGAATTTAAAAACGGTTTTTCCAAGGTGCGCCTGAACGATCAGTGGGCATTGTTGGACTCCATGGGGCGGCTGTTTATCAAACGCTTGTACCGACAGATCGGAAGCTTTGAAAACGAACGCGCCCGGGTGCAGGCCGTACAACTGTGGGGCTATATAGATGCGCGCGGCAACGAAGTGGTGCCGGCGCAAATGGAAGAAGCCGAGGATTTCAGCGAAGGCCTTGCTGCGGTTCGACTGGAGGGACAGGCCGGGCATATTGACCCGGACGGCCGCTTTGTCGTCCGCCCGATCTTCGAACACACCGGCGCATTCCGGCAGGGACTGGCGCCGGCCGCGCAGGAGGGACGTTTCGGGTTTATTGACCGGCGCGGGCAGTTTGTCATCCAACCGGTGTGGGACAGCGTACAACCCTTTCAGTCGGATGTCGCGCTCGTCACCCAGGCGGGTAAATGGGGACTGATAGACCGGAACGGGCAGGTGTGTGTCCCGCCGCAATTCGAATTTGTGCGCGGACACTCTTATGGCGAATTTTTCGACGGCATGGCGCTGGCGTACCGCGATGGCAAGTACGGGTTTGTAAATGACCGCGGCGAACTGGCCGTCGAGCCGATGTTCGACCTCGCCGGCGATTATGGCGAAGGGCTGGCGCTGGTCGAGATCAACGGCGCGTACGGATATATAGACAAGACGGGCAAACTCGTCATTATGCCAAATTTTGAAGACGCCGGCGTCTTTTCAGACGGACTGGCCCAAGTGCGCATCAACGGCAAGTGGGGCTATATTCATACCGAAGGCCGGGTAACCATTTTGCCCGGATTTGAGGCTGCAACACCTTTCCGCGACGGGCTGGCGCTGGTCACGCTCGACGGCAAGTGGCAGTACATTGACCGGTTTGGCGGCGTGGTGTGGCGCGAGTAGGCTACTTCTTTTTCTTAAAATCCCCGTTTTTCCATGCCTGGAAAAACTGCCCCCAAGCCAGGGGGCTGAAGATATTCATCGGCGGCGTTTGGCCGATATACACATACTCGCGCGACTGCTGCCGCATGTAAAAATTCGAGCTTTCCCGGCCCGAGAAGGGCACAATCTGATCGTTTTTGCGCGCTTCCGCGAGGTATTCGTTGGCGAGGTTCTCCGTGGCGCGGCGCTGGAGCTCCGGCGTGACATCCATTTTCAGAAATTCGATCTTGAAATGCTCCCGGCTGGGCCAGGGAAAGATGACCGCCTCCGGCAGGTTGATCGTGTCCTGCGTCATCAACTGCACAATCGAGTAACGATCCTGCGTGAGCGTATCCGGTACGGTAAACGTCACGGGGTCGAATCCCAGGCAATTAAACCGGACTTTATCCCCGCGCTCCACCACCAGGGTGAAAAAACCCCGATAATCTGCGTAAGTACCGCGGCTTTTCCCCGGGAGGTACACGCTGGCAAACGGGACGGGCGTGAGCTGTCCGCTCACGTCGGTAAGCAACATACCGGAGAACTGGATCAATTTAGGCAGCTCCTCTTCCGTTTGTGCCTGAGCGGACAGGGAGAGGGAGGCCAGCAGGGATAAAATGATATAGCGGAGGATCATAATCGTGGCGGCAGGTAAAAAATGAGCGACGCACAAGGTCGCCTACAAAGGTAATGAAAAGGCCGTTTTTATAGCGTGCACAAGAATATATTAACGCATTTTTTACAAAGTAGGGTACGGCAAACGCGGTTTTATCGTTTTAACAGGATGCTTTTTTATCTTTGCGTTTGATTACGCTTTCACACAACTACAAAACACACAAGATGCGTTTAAAGATTTTGATCGGGTCGGCCTTCTGCGTGCTGCTTGGCGCGTTTTCCACCGGAGTGCAAGCCCAAACACCCAAATACGGCCACATGAACCTGGGCAACCTGCTGGAGCAGCTGCCCGCTACCGGCAAGGCCAATACGGCGCTGACCACCGTAGGCGATTCGCTGGGCAAAGTAGCGGATTCGCTGGGCAAAGCGTTCGAACTGGCGTACAAAAAACTGGAGACGGACTACTCCTCCCGCACCCTGACGCCGGTGCAGTTTGAAGAACGCAAGGCGGCGCTGCAAAAGCAGCAGGCCGAATTACAAGAATTTGACTCGAAGGCGCAGGCCTATCTCGAGGATCGCCGGAACAGCTTGCTGGAACCTATTTTGACGGAAGTCCGGGAAGCTATTAAAGTCGTGGCCAAAGAAAACGGCTACCTGATGGTCTTTGATATCAGCTCCGGCGCAATGTTATTCGCTGCAGAAACGGACGATGTAACGGAACTGGTGAAGAAAAAAATGGGCATGTAAGCCCTAGCTTCTGCAACTATTTTATTTCCGGACTCCACGCATACCGGCAATTTTGCGCCTTTGGGCGAAAATTACCGGTATGCGTGAACGTTGCTTAGCAGGACTTTTTTAGTTTTGCGCATTCAAAGAATTTTTGACAGGGATTTTTTCCCTGTTTTGCTAAATAAAAAGCGATGCAATCATTCAAGACACTGAACAACATCACCGGCTGGCTGGTATTCCTAATCACGGCTGCCGTATTATCCGCTGCAGCGGAGCCTACCGGCAGCCTTTGGGATTGCGGGGAATTCATTTCCGGCGCATACAAACTCCAAGTGGTACACCCGCCCGGCGCGCCGATCTTCCTGCTCGTGGGGCGTATGTTTGCCTGGGTGGGCAGCCTGATGTCCAGTGATCCGTCGAGCATCGCGTATGCCGTCAACTTGTTGTCGGCCTGGAGCACGGCTTTTGCAGCCTTGTTCATCTGTTGGAGTACGACTATTTTGGCGCGCCTGGCATTTGGCTTGCGCGCAGACGAGCTGGACCGCGGGCAAACCGTGGCGGTGTTGGCTTCCGGTCTGGTAGCCGGCCTGGTGACGGCCTTCACGTCTTCCGTCTGGTTTTCGGCGGTGGAGGGTGAGGTGTACGCCATGTCCACCTTTTTTACCTGCCTGACTTTGTGGGCGGTATTGAAATGGTATCAATTGCCCGACAATGCCCAGGCTGACCGCTGGCTGGTATTTACCATTTATGCCACCGGGCTGTCTATCGGGGTGCACTTGCTCAGCTTGTTGACGTTCCCGGCCCTGGCGCTGCTGTATTATTTTAAAAAAACCAAAACACCCACCGTGCCGGGCGCACTGCTGTCCGCCGGCGCCGGGGTCTTGATTATTGTGCTCATACAAAAACTGGTGATCGCCGGCATTCCCGCGATGTGGGCCTGGTTCGAGCGCATCATGGTAAACAGCATGGGCATGCCCTTCCACACGGGTATCATTCCGGTGTTCTTAATTTTTGGCGGCGCGATCTGGTACGGGCTGCACTACGCCCGGAAATCCGGCAACGGCCTGCTCCAACGCGCCGTGGTGGCGCTGAC